>JAEUUD010000124.1 GCA_016787625.1 Cyclobacteriaceae bacterium | reverse complement strand
GCACAGGCAGAAGGGCTTTCAACAGTTGTTCATTGGCACCTTGAATCATCTCAAGTTTCTCTTTCGAGGTGCGCCTGCGATGATTCTCGAACTCAGCATACAGCCGAACATACTTGTCCTTTGCTTCTGCCAATTCGTCCTGAAACTGCTTCAGTGGATCCTTTTCAGTAGCTGATTGACTGGTGACCTCGGGTTCAGGGGTTTGTCCCTCAGGAACCTCCTGATTTGAATCTTCGTGTTTACCCAGTTCTTGCTCTGTATTGATTGTATTATCCATGTTTCTCAGTCAAATCCGGCGCAAAAATGACAAGAATTTTGCCAACGACGAAGATTGTGCCAGAATGGCCTCTTTTTATTCAGAAGCTCGTCAATGAAGGGTCTTCCAGATAAGCTCTTTCAGGTTACTGATGCCCTTGTTGGTCACAGAGGAAATGAACAAAGCCGGAATACCTGACGGCATTTCTTTTTCAATGGCCGCTTGCAACTCCTCGTCAAGCAAGTCGGATTTGGTTATGGCCAGAAGTCTTTTCTTATCCAGAAGTTCCGGGTTGTATTTCTTCAATTCATTGAGGAGGATGCCATATTCGGTTCTGATGTCCCGGCTGTCGGCAGGAATGAGAAATAGCAGAAGGGCGTTGCGCTCAATGTGACGAAGGAACCGAATGCCAAGACCTTTGCCTTCGGCTGCTCCCTCAATGATGCCGGGGATATCTGCCATCACAAAAGACTTATTGTCGTGATATGAGACGACGCCCAGATTGGGTGTCAACGTGGTGAATGCGTAGTCGGCAATCTTTGGCTTTGCGGCAGAAACGACGGAGAGCAGCGTTGACTTGCCGGCGTTTGGGAAGCCCACCAGGCCAACATCAGCAAGCAGTTTGAGTTCGAGGATGACCCACCCTTCTTTACCTGGCTCACCGGGTTGTGCATACTGAGGGGCTTGTTGGGTCGGTGTGGCGAAAAAAGCATTACCCTTGCCACCGCGGCCCCCGGGAGACAGAATGATCTCTTCTCCATCATGGTTGATCTCGCAAAGCAATTCGTTTGTTTCAGAGTCCCGGGCAACCGTGCCCAGAGGAACTTCAATGATTTCGTCTTTTCCCTGCGCACCGGTCATGTTCTGGCCTTCACCGGCTTTTCCATTTTCGGCAGCAATATGCTTTCGGTATTTGAGGTGGAGGAGTGTCCACAATTGTGCATTTCCTTTGAGAATCACATGGCCACCACGACCACCGTCTCCGCCATCAGGTCCTCCCTTCGGGACAAACTTCTCACGATGAAAATGAAGGCATCCTGCTCCGCCGTTTCCTGAACGGGAGTGAAATTTTACATAATCAATGAAGTTGGGAGATGACACGTCAGATTTCTCCAAAGACCAGCAATGCGATGGTCACATAGGCAACTAAGACAAAGATCAATACAACGGCAACAATCTTGAAGCCTCTAAGATTTTCCTTGAGGGTTGGTTTCTTTTTTGCCCCTGTTGTATCGTGAATAAAGGGTATCATTTTGCGTCAAGTGCTTGAGCGATTTCACCGGAAATCTTTTCTACAGAGCCAATGCCGTTGATGGTTTTTAAGCGGTTTTGCTTCTCATAATAAGGCAATACATGGATGGTCTTGCCAAAATACTCCATGATCCGCTTGTTGAGTTTTTCATCTTCGTCGTCAGCCCGATTCTCAATGGTTCTCCTTTTGGCGATGCGGCTGCGCACTTCTTCTTCTGTGACGTCCAGCGCGATCACGTGATGGATGGCCGAGCCATTCTCTTTCATGAACTTGTCCAGTGCTTCGGCCTGAGGAACCGTTCTTGGAAATCCATCAAAAAGAAATCCTGCTGCTTTCGGGTTTTTGTCGAGCTCTTCCTTCAGCATCGCGATGGTGATTTCATCCGGTACCAGGGCGCCGCTGTTCATAATTTCTTTTACGCGCTTTCCGAGGGCTGTTTCGTTTTTTGTATGCCAGCGAAACAAATCGCCGGTGGAGATATGAACAAACCCGTATTTCTGGATCAGCTTATCACTCTGTGTACCCTTACCTGCGCCGGGAGGCCCGAAGATGACAACATTAATCATGGGTGGTCTTTTTAAACGAAGTGTAAGATAGGAATTGGCGGGTTATCCAACCCGGGAATAAATATCCTTCAGGTTTCTACCAAGGCCGTCATAATCCAGGCCGTAGCCGACCACAAACTCCTGCTCAAGCTCAAACCCGATATACTTGATGTCGATATTCTTTTCCCTGGCTGGCTGTTTGCGTAGGAGGGAAACAGCCTCGACAGACTTTGCTCCCAGGCCTTTGAGTTCATCAGAGACTTTCTGCAGGGTTAGACCCGTATCAACAATGTCCTCTACAATGATGATATCCGTGCCGAAGAGGCTCTCGTCGTGGCCGATCAGCGACTTCAGTTGGCCTGTGCTGGCCGTACCTGCGTAGGATGAAATCTTCACAAATGAAACCCGGCATGGTATGGTCACCTCTTTAAGTAAGTCAGCTGCAAACATGAAGGAACCGTTCAGGACTGGTAAAAAAACCGGGCTCTTGTCTTTATAATCCTTGTCAATATGCTTGGCGAGCGCCGCGACCTTCTTTTCGATGCGATCAGCAGTAATAAACTTCTTGAATTCGAGGTCTTTAATCTTCATGGGGCGTCGTACATTCTAGTACACTTCAGCAGCAAAGATACTAATGTATCGCCAGAAGGAGCTTTTCGATCAAAGTTCTTTCATCAACTTCCTGTATAGGTTGATCATGCTGACGATATCATTCTTGAATACGGTCTCGTGGGGTGTGTGAGGATGCTGATGCGGAGCGCCAACGAAACACCAATCAAACGGATAGGGTGATCGTTGCAATTCACCACCATCACTGGACCCTGTGCCCTCTACTTCCAACTGGTAGTCAATACTGTGTTTGTCAGCAACGGCAATGACCCGATCGACAAATTGGCGTCTTGGAATATTGCGATCACGCAAAGAAATTACGACACCCTTACCGTGATCAACACCGTCAGAAACCCACGTAATGTCTGAGATCAATGCCTGTCGAACGTTCCACTTTTCATAAATGAACTTGGCGAGAAAAGGAACGCCTCCACCTCCGTGTTCTTCCCAGCAGCTAAAAATAATGATGCCATCGGTTAAGGTCGCAGCGAGCTGAAGGGCCACGTAGATGCCCAGTCGGTCGTCGAGATAGGCTGATTCGATGGAATCCTTCTTGTCTTTGAAATTCACCTGGTAACTCAACGCGGTACCTCGATCGATAACCCTGCCGAACTTGTAGAGCGCATGCTGCTCCTTGTCATAATCGAGTTCGCAAAGGATCTCACCCTTTGAGTCACGGCCAACCAGCCTGGCGCCTGCCTCGGCATCCGGACCACCGATAGGAACCAATTGGTTAAAGTAACGGACCGTAAACCCAATCGTGTCCATGTGAGCAAAAACCGCCGTCCTGGGTTTTCCAAATTTCAACACGAGTGAATCCTGAAAGTCATCACCATGGAAAATCTCAGGCTTGACCTTCCATCCTTTCTGTTCCTTTTTGATATAACGGAGAATGAAATCCTTGACCGGAGCTTCGTTACCCGATGTGCCTGGGATGGCACAAAGGGTTTTCAGAAGCGCGAAGTCCGGTTTCATGCATTAAAGATAGTGGAGAATTCGTCTACCCAAGACTCTTGGCCATCTCCCATCCGATGATGCTCTTCTTCCGCGCAGCACTCCATCGATACTCACCAAGGACTCCGTCTTTGCGGATGACGCGGTGACAAGGGATAAGGTAGGCGATATGATTGGACCCCACAGCAGATCCGACTGCTTGCATGGCCTTTGGATTAGCAATTTTCTCTGCAATGCCCTGATAGGTCGTAACACTTCCCATGGGCAGCCTTAATAATGCCTCCCAGACTTTTACCTGAAAGTTGGTGCCCTTTACCAACAAGTGAAGCTTTTGAGATGCCTGAGGTTGGGCATCAAAGACCCTTGACAAAATTCCACTGGTTAACTCCTGGTTCTGACGAAAAACAGATTGATTCCAGTGTTCTTTCATTTTTTCCATCTCTGACTTTGGAGAATCTTCTTCTGATAAAAATGAAAGCCAGCAAACTCCCCGCTCGGTGGTGCCCAAGAGACAAGTGCCAAAGGGACTTTCATGGAACCCATACTCCACGGATATACCCGCACCACTCAGCTTATACTCCTGGGGAGTCACGGCTTCGAGTGTGGTAAAAAGATCATAGACGCGGGACTGACTGGATAGGCCGGCTGCGTCTGCAGCTTCAACAAGATTTTTGGAATCCTGGAGCTTTTGTTTGAGAAAGTCTACAGTAAGAAACTGAAGGAAGCGTTTGGGGCTGATGCCGACCCAATCGGTGAACAGTCGTTGAAAATGAAATGGGCTGAGATGAATCTTTTCGGCCACTTCGTCCAGCTCGGGCTGTCGCTGAAAGTTCTCTTCCAGGTACCGGATCGCATTTTCAATTCGCTGATAATTGATGTTGGTTTCTGTGCTCACAAGCATAAAAGTAGTTGTTTAATGACTCAAAGGTGGGGCATATCGACAGGGTACTCAACCCGCTTCTTGCTGATATTCCATGGAACCGGATCACGCATATCCTCAGGGCATTCGGCTATATTTACTTAAAACCCTGACTATGAAATTGCTTATCCTCTTTGTCGTTCTCCCGTTGGCTGCGGTGGCGCAGGCAAATTTTGATACCGTTAAGATCAGGCCACTCAAGCTCACAGAAAACCTTCATATGCTGACGGGGCTTGGCGGAAACATTGCGGTACTTGGCGGACCAGAAGGTGTGCTGATGGTGGACGACCAATACGCTCCGCTCTCCGAGAAGATCAAGGCGGCTATCCAGTCACTGGATCCGGGCTCTATTCGGTTTGTAGTCAACACACACCTGCACGGTGATCATTCAGGCGGTAACGAGAACTTTAGAAAGTTGGGCGCAACCCTGATGGCACACGATCGGGTCCGGGATCGCATGATGAAGGAATCGGTAAACCGTGAAGGGAAGACCGTCCCTCCAAGGAACCCCGAGGCATGGCCTGTCGTTACGTTTGATCAGCGACTGAATGTGCACCTCAATGGACAGGACCTTGAGCTTTATCACATCGACCGTGGTCACACCGACGGAGATGTGGTTGTTTTTTTCCGCAATGCCAATGTGATCCATACCGGCGATGCATTTGTGAGAGACCGTTACCCATTTGTTGATTTGACCAGTGGAGGCAATTTTCTCGGATACATCCATACCCTGGAACAGATTTATGCCTTGGCGGATGACCAGACCAGGATTATTCCCGGACACGGGGCGCTAGGCACCCGCGCCGATGTGAAGGCGCTGCGTGATGTGCTTGCCGACATACGCGATCGCGTGGCTGCAGCAAAGAAAAAAGGAATCAAGCGAGAAGATATTCCAGGGTTGGGGATCACGGACAAGTATGATGCACAGTTGGGGAAAGGATTTGTGAAAGGAAAAGACTTTGTGCTGCTTGTTGCCGATGAAGTGAAGTAGCCTCAGTTTCTTCCCATACAATTCTTGCAAGGTCGGTAGCCGGCGTTCCGAGCTTCTTTCTCCGACTGGAAGAAAACACGGTTTTCTTTCTTCATTCGCTTTCCAGACCAGCAGGTCAACAACCCATATATCTTGAGCTTTCTGTTGCCGGCAATCGTGATATGACCTTTCCGGATCTCGTGGAAAAGTTGCGCGCTGGTTAGTGTCAGGTGTTCAATCATTATGCTGCATCATGAAGGATGATTCCACAGGCATATCTTGTTCCTGACAGGACCTCGCTGATTCCATGCTTCATCCTCGATCGGTAAAATCCCCGCGATCCTTTGACTGGACGAAAATTCGTCGTGAAAATCACGGCATCTCCAAGTCCTGGTGCAACGACCGTCGCCTTCGACTGGGCACGCGGAAGTTGTTCTGTAAAGACCAGTTCACCACCATGATAATCGACTCCGGCTTCCGTCAGCATGATAACGATTTGGAAAGGAAAGTATACCGTGCCATACAGATCCTGGTGCAATGTATTGAATCCCCCTGCGTCATACCGGAGTATCAATGGTGTTGGCCTTGTCTGACCAGAGTGATGGCAGGTATCGATGAACTCGTCGTAATGATCAGGATACTTGATATCGATGCCAAGGGCCATCATCCAGCGATTGGCAATGGGAGCCAGGCCTACATAAAAGTCTTTGCGAATCCTGTCAATCAATGAAGGAATGGGATAGTTGAAGTAGCGGTATGTTCCTTTCCCAAACCTGTAGCGTTCCATAACAATGGTGCTGCGAAAGTGAGCGTCATTGGGAAAAGTTTGAATGAGGGACTCGCATTCAGCTTTTGTCAGGAGGGAAGAGATTTGAGCATGTCCGCAGGTCTCCAGACTGTTGTACAGTCTATCCCAATCCAGGTTTGATATTTCTTTCATGTCCCGAAATTGTCGGACCAGCGACATATGCCCAACCCGATAGTTGCTGATTCGGCACATCATGGTGGAGGAGGATGCGGGATTAGCTACTTTGCGATCGTCGCATGATTACCATACCAACACCAAAGGATTTTAATTTCGAGCATACACTTTCATTTTTGAAACGATCGCCGAAGGAGGTTCTTCACCGTGTGGAAGGCGATACGGTGTTAAAAGCGCTGGTGATGAATGAGCAACCCGTTGTCGTTGCAATAACGCACCATGACGGGGCTCTGAGGGCTGAAGCGAATCGTGGAGACTTGACCGTTTCCGAGAAGGATTTTGTGACACAATATGTGCGCGAATGGTTTGACCTGGATACAAACATGGAGCCGTTCTACAAGCTGATGGCAAAGGACGAGCTCCTTGGTCCTCTTGTCAAGGCGTATCGCGGGTATAGAATCGTTGGGCAACCTGATCTGTTTGAGTCATTGGTTTGGGCCGTACTTGGCCAGCAGATCAATCTCGCATTTGCTTATACATTGAAGGGCCGTTTTGTTGAGTCGTTTGGCAAAGCGGTAGATTGGCGGGGTGTACCATATTTTGTCTTCCCTGAAGCAAAGGTTGTCAGTGAAATCAAGCCTGAACAACTACTAGCCTTGCAATTTTCCAGACAGAAGGCTGCTTACACGATTAACATAGCTCAGGCGTTTCTGGATAACCAGGTATCAAAAGAAAAACTCAGGGGAATGACGCTGGAAGAAGCGAAGGCTGAGCTCACAAGGATCAAAGGCGTAGGCAATTGGACGGCAAACTATGCGCTCATGAAGACTTTTCGTTATGCTGATGCTTTTCCCCTGGAGGATGCCGGCTTGCACAATGCCATCAGGCAACAGTTGGGTTTGAAAACCAAGCCTTCACTGGATCGTGTAAAAAAGATCTTCAGGAAGTACAAGGGTTGGGAGGCGTATGCCACCTTGTACTTGTGGAAGAGCCTCAAGTAAAACCTGGCTAGCGGCTTGCGGGCTTCCTTAAATACACATTTCCATACCGTGACTCCAGCGTCACAGAAGGTCCTTTACCGAGGTTGGCAGAGATTTCTGTCCAACGTTTATCTGATTTACCGCCTGATCTTGTCTGATCAAACTTTGATTCCAGGTTGGTAAGGATTTCGCCGTACTGGGTGCGTGCTGTGAGTTGACCTGCCGTCTGCGATTGTATGGTCGCATCCACTCCGCCG
The DNA here is from genome assembly GCA_016787625.1 of Cyclobacteriaceae bacterium. GTDB lineage: Bacteria > Bacteroidota > Bacteroidia > Cytophagales > Cyclobacteriaceae > ELB16-189. The sequence continues at coordinate 12 of JAEUUD010000124.1, read as the reverse complement.
TATTTGCTCTCT
>JAEUUD010000123.1 GCA_016787625.1 Cyclobacteriaceae bacterium | reverse complement strand
GCGATACCAACCTTTTTGTAGCTGACTGGGTGGACTAATCCAACGCATGCATTCATGAATCAGGCCGTACAGATATTTGTCTTTCTGAATCTGGTAGTGATCGGCCTGTCACACCTGATTCAACCACAGGCGTGGGTGAGTTTCTTCAAAGTACTCCGTGGCTACGGACATGCCGGCGCTTTTGCCAACGGTTTTCTCAGCCTTACTTTCGGGTCCATTATCGTCGGTTTCCATTGGGTGTGGGAAGGTATTGTTCCCACGATCATCACCTGTCTGGGTATCGCACAAATCATCAAGAGCCTGGTGTCATTTGTGGCTCCTGCCGTAGGACTCCGATCGATGAGCAGGCCAGCCGCTGAAAACCCTCTTAGCTACCGCATTGGCGGTATTCTTTTCCTTGCTATCGCCACATTGCAACTATTGTACTTCTTCGCGATCATCTATTAGGCAAGAGCCTCTACCGACCGAATAGCCACTCAAGGCCAAAATACTTGTCGGTGATCACCAGGATGGAAAGTATGCCGAGAAGGATTGGGCATACCCACGAAATGGTAAAGGTGATATAAGATTTAAGGATGGATCCTGTGTACCCGGCATTTCCTATGGCAAGTTCCTCGTTCATGTTGTTCATCTTCCAGTTGTTCCTGATGAAGATACACATGAGACAACCGCCCGATATCAGCATGATGTCGCACAAGTCGGCAACAAAAGAAAGGAAGTCCGGTGTATTGTGAATGGGCAACTTGTTGAGCAGCGGAACGAGTCCCTGGCTGTACATGCTGGGAAGACCAAGAACAAAAATGAGACCTGATAGTCCCCAGACCACGGCCTTGCGGGGAAACTTTCTTTGGTCGACCAGAAATGCTGCGGGCACTTCGAGCAGGGAAATGGTGGAGGTAAGCGCTGCAAAGCAGATGAGCAGGAAGAATGAACCGCCGACAATTTTGCCCACAACGGGTCCCATGTATTGAAAGGCCTGAGTCAGAATCACGAAGATGAGTTTCGGACCTTGCCCGGGTTCCGCGCCTAACGAAAACACCAACGGGAAAACCATGAGTCCCGAGAGAAAAGCCACTGAAGTATCGGCCAATGAAATAATGGCGGCCGACTTGACGATGTTTTGATCTTTGGTGACGTATGAACCGTATGTGATGAGACATCCCATGCCAAGAGACAACGAAAAGAACGCCTGGCAGAGCGCATAAAAAAGTGTCTTTGAATTGATGTCACTTAGCTTGGGAACGAGATAAAAGTCAATTCCCGCCATGGCATTGGGCAGCGTGAGACTATAAACAATCAGTCCGATCAGGATGATGTAAAGTCCTGGCATCATGATTTTGTTGGCAGCCTCAATCCCTTTCGCGATGCCCTGAGAAACGATGACGGCGGTCATGACCATGAATCCCAGTGAGAAGAGGAAGATGGGTCCGATGTCGTTGACGTATGACCCGAAAAAGGCACCGAAGTCATTATGGTCAAGCAGGTTTCCGAAGACGATCTCAATGAAGTACCCAAACGCCCAGCCAGCGACTACATTATAATAGGAGAGGATCAGAATACCGGCAAGGATTCCGTAGATACCCAGGTAGCCCCAAACGCCGCCGCCGATTTTCTTGTAGGAACCGTAGGCGTCACTTCCGGCTTTGCGGCCGATGGAGATCTCTCCGATCATCACCGGGAAGCAAAGGGTGAAGATGCAAATCAGGTAGATGATCAGGAAGCCTGCGCCTCCGTTGGTTCCCGCAAGATAGGGGAAGCGCCAGATGTTGCCGAGCCCGACGGCGGAGCCTGCAGCGGCCAGAATGAACCCTATTTTGCTGGAGAAACTACCTCGGTTGGACATGGTTTATTTTGATTAGCGGGCAAAATAGACCTTATAACAAAATTATCAAAAGCACCGGCACCTGGAACCGAATTATGTTCGACCCGGTTGATATGGATTGTTCCCAAGAAAGCTAAATTTGTATGGTTCCAATTTTTTAATCGCACCCCATGGACGAGAAGAAACTGACGACGCAAGAGAAGGCACTTCAGATCAATCTGAGTAAGTCGATATACGGCTCTTTTGCGGAAATCGGAGCTGGTCAGGAAGTGGCAGCAAGCTTCTTCAAGGTAGGAGGCGCATCCGGCACGGTGGCCAAGACCATTTCAGCCTACGACATGAAGTTCTCCGACGCGATCTATGGTGTCTGCGATCGGTATGTATGTGAGGAACGCCTGATCGCCATGTTGGAGAAGGAATACTCCTTGTTGCTTGAACGCCTGCCACATCGTGCTGAAAAGGTGCGGTTCTTCTCTTTTTCAGACACTGTCGAAGTATTGAACTACGAACGAACCAACCAGGGACACGGATGGATTGGACTAAGGTTTCAAACGCATCCGCTGGGACCCTTCAATGACTGCGTCGCTCATTTGAAGATGCACGACAATGACCCCCTTCAGCAGCAATTTGCCATCGGTATTGTTGGTGTGAACATGCTTCATTCCTGTATGTTCCTTACAGATCCTGAAAAGATCATGATGTCTTTGCTGGATGGTCTAACAACCCGTCGCATTGAAATTGATATGCTCCGGATCAGCGGCCCCGACTTCAAGCATGTTGACAACAGGCTGATGGCGATGAAGCTGGTGAAAAATGGCCTTACCAAAGCGGCCATGTTCGGCCCTGACGGAACCGTTATGCAGCCGTCCGAAGCCTTGTACAAGAAAAACGTCCTCGTCCTCCGTGGAAGATTCAGACCGGTAACACACGTCAACGTCGACATGCTGCTGACATCGAGGAGGCATTTCAAGAATGAACCTGATGTTGACAAAACTAAAGTTGTTGTGCTCACAGAGTTGACCCTCAACGATCTCGGCGCCGACGGCAATATTGATGAGCGCGACTTCCTTCACCGTGCAGATATCATCTGCTCCCTGGGCCAGACCGTTTTGATATCCAACTACTTCGAGTACTTCCGCCTTGTGGATTACCTATCCAAAACGACCAAAGGCAAGAAGCTCGGTATTATCATGGGCATTTATGCCTTGCAGAAAGTGTTTGAAGAAAAGACCTACGAAAACCTTCGTGGCGGCTTGCTTGAAAGTTTTGGAACCTTGTTTGGTACCAACAGCAAGCTTTACATTTACCCGGCATGGAAGAAAAACTCGCATGAGCTTTTCACCCTGAAGGATTTTGAAGAGACATTGCCGGAAAACACCAAGGACTTATTCAGGTACCTGATGAAGAACGGGAAGATGGAGGATATCCAGGATGCCAATGCGCACAACCTGCACATCATCTCTGACAATGTGCTCGCCATGATCCGCAAAGGAGAAATCGGATGGGAGAAGTTTGTACCACACAAGGTTGAAGCGGCCATCAAGGAGCATGGCCTGTTCGACTACCCTTACCAGAAGGACCACGTTCCTGTTGAGCCAGCCAAGAGCTAGAGCTTGCCTTTCATCCTTTCAAAATAACCCTTCGCTTCCTCCATTACTTTTGGCGCCAGCACCAATCCTGAGAGCATGGTGGGCACAGCCATCAGGGCATAGGCAATGTCAATCACATTGATCACATCCGCCATGGATGACACTGCACCGATGATGATGGTGGACAAATAGAAGTAGTCGTAGTATCTGCTGGCTTTGACGCCAACAAGGAATGAAAGCGCTTTACTGCCATAGTAGGAATAGGAGAAGAGTGAAGTGATGGCAAAGAAGAAAGCGCACAACAGCAAAAGATATTTACCTATATCCCCAAGAGAGCTTTCAAAAGCTACTGCCGTAAGGGTAACACCGTTCGCATCACTTTTCCAAGCGCCTGTTACCAGGATGGCGAGCGCTGTGAGGGAGCAAACAACCAGCGTATCAATCGCCGGGCTCATCATGGATACAAGGCCTTCGCGGATCGGCTCTTTACTTTGTGATGCGGCGAGCGCCAGGGGTGCGGTTCCGATTCCCGCTTCGTTGGAAAAAGATGCCCGTCTGACACCTGCAACAATCAAACCGCCGAGCAAACCACCGAGCGCAGGACTGCCTCTGTAGTTTTCAGCGGCAAAAGCATCTGTGAAAATCATACCCAGGTACCTGGGCACATCTTCGATGTGGATAATCAGGATGGTCACGACGGAGAGAAAGTAAAGCACAATCATCAAGGGGACCATTTTGCCAGCCCAACTGCCGATGCGCTGAATACCACCGATAATGACAATCGCTGAAATGATGGTCAGCATGAAACCAATGATAAATTTCATTGTGTTCAGTTCGAAACCTATGAGGGTGAATGTCCACGCTTTGGCTTCCACCGACGTCACACCGATGTCGATGATGGCTTGCGTCAGCTGATTGGCCTGAAAAATCGGAAGACATCCGACCATACAGCAAACACAAAAGAGAACGGCAAGTGGCTTCCACCCCCTGATCACCAGCCAGGGCCATGGCCACCACCAACTAAATTGAACATCGAGCTTCGAGATCTTCTCGCGAAGTACATACATCGGTCCTCCCTGAATTTCGCCTGAGGAATCTTTCCCACGAAACATGACGGACACCGTGCTCGTAAAAAAATTGGTAGACATCCCGACGAAAGCGGTAACCCACATCCAGAAAAGGGCGCCAGGCCCACCAAGGCTGATGGCTGCCGCCACACCGGCGATGTTCCCCATGCCAACGGTAGAAGCAAGCGCCGTCGATAACGCTTCGTATGGACTAATCTGGCCAGGGTCGTTACGGTCATGGTACTTTCCCCGTAACACAGAAATCGAGTGCATGAAGTACCGGTAGTGAATGAGCCGTGAATAGTACAGGAAGAAAAGTCCACCCAGGATAATCAGGAAGAGGACGGGCGTCCAGACTCCTGTGGCGATGTCACTGATCAGTTCACTCATTGATAAAACTTTAAGCGCACAAAATAGGCAAAAATCCCAGAGGGTGAGATGAGGGATTGATTAGATGGCTGAATAGGTCAGTCGGTTGTTGGAGACGCCCATCCAGCAACACAATTGCCAGAGCAGGCGAGCGCCGACATTGGAGTCCCAGTCATTCTCCTTTCCGGGCGCAACCTCATTGAGGTCGAAACCGATGATGGTCCGGCCGCTGATGGCAATGGCTTTGATAAGATCAACGGCGTGATGATACTCCAGTCCCCCCGGGACAGGTGTTCCTGTGTGCGGACAGTAACGAGGATCAAGGCCGTCGATATCAAAGCTGATGTAGACTTTTTGAGGAAGCTCTTTAACAATGTCTGTGCAGATGGTTTCCCAGGTGGTTCCTGCATTCATCCTTGATTTTATATCCTCATCGAAGAAAGTCTGAATTCTCCCTGCTCCTCGCCGGATGACTTCATATTCAGCGTCACACAGGTCCCTAATGCCCACCTGTACGAGTTTGGTGACAGATGGAATTTTCAATGCATTGTACATGATGGATGCATGTGAATAGACGAACCCCTCATACGATTTGCGCAGATCGGCATGTGCATCAATCTGAAGAATGGCAAATTTATCATTGCGTTCGCTCAAGGCGCGGATGAAACCCAGGGGTGTGCTGTGGTCTCCGCCAACCAACCCAACCAGTTTGCCTGCGGTGAGCATGTCGCTGACTTGCCGCTTGACGTAAATGTTCAGGTTCTCACAATCCTCATTGACCTTTTGAGGAACGAGAGGGTCAGTCGATCCGGAGGCATGAAATTGTTCGACAAGTATCCGGAGCTTGTCGCTGGTGGCTTTCACTTCGTGAGGTATCGAAGTCATGCTTACCCCTAATTTCCAGGCGTCAGGAATTTCACGCATGAAGAAGTCGACCTGCCTCGACGCAGCAAGGATCGCTTCTGGTCCTGCGGCAGTGCCGGAGTGGTATGAAACGGTGGCCTCCCAGGGAATGGGGAGTAGGACAAGTTGAGCGCTTTCCTGAGTAAAGGGCAGCCCGAAGATATTACCGGGAAGGCCGGGTCCGTTGATGTCAAAGTCTGAAAGAGAATGGCTCATGATCTTGATGTCATCTTTACACGATTTCAAGGCGTAGATCTTTCCATGAATCCAGTTGAAGCTGGATGCTGAAATGCCCTGCCGGGGCAAGGTCAATGGTGCGGCCACCAAAGGCAGTAGCCAGTTGAGAAATCGCCGGGTTGTGTCCTACAAGAAGGAGTGCCCGATGTTCGTCCGGGATGCTTCTGATTTCGTTGAGCCAGGTATCCGGAGTGGCCTCGTAAAGGTCGTCCAGATAACAAATATGTGAGGGAGCTATTTGCATCGACTCATTGACCCCTTTGGCAGTTGATCTGGCTCTGACAGCACTGCTTGAAAGCAAGTAATCAGGTTTAACAGATTGATTAGTCAAAAATATTCCAAGTGCTTTCGCAGCGCGTTCACCTTCCTCAGTCAAAGTTCGCTGATAATCTGACTGGCCAGCCTGTTTACCAGCACTTTGCGCGTGCCGGAGTATGACGATAAATCTGTTCATCGGGCAGGCAAATGAGTTCGATCAGCGACCAAAAGCATCTGTAAATATTGTCATCGAAAATTGATTTTTTAAAAATTTGTGATATTTGGGGCCTTCTGGACAAAATTTTTTGAATGGCAAAGAACCTTGTGATTGTTGAATCTCCTGCAAAAGCCAAGACTATTGAAGGGTATTTAGGAAAGGACTATAAGGTCTCTTCCAGTATGGGCCACGTGCGTGATTTGCCCAAAGGAAACGGCGCGATTGACATCGAAAATAACTTTGAACCTACCTACGAAGTCAGTGTTGACAAGAAAGAGGTGATCTCGAAGTTGAAGAAGATGTCGGATGAGGCCGAGTTGGTTTACCTGGCGAGTGACGAGGACCGTGAAGGAGAGGCCATCTCGTGGCACCTCAAGGAAGTGCTTGACCTGAATGACGAGAAGACCCGCAGGATCGTCTTTACAGAGATCACCAAGAAGGCCATCCTCAACGCTATACAGAATCCACGCGGAATTGATATCGACCTGGTCAATGCTCAGCAGGCCCGCCGGGTGCTTGATCGACTGGTTGGATTTGAGCTGTCACCCATTCTCTGGAAGAAAATCGGAACAGGCCTTTCAGCGGGTCGTGTACAATCCGTGGCCGTGCGACTTGTTGTAGAACGCGAACGCGAGATTGACAAGTTTGAAGCAAAATCATCATTCAAAGTGGCGGCGGAGTTTGACCTTGGCAAGGGCAAACTGTTGATGGCTGACCTCAGTGAGAAGTTTAGCTCTGAGAAAGAGGCCATGGAGTTTCTCGAATCGTGCAAGGGCGCTACGTTCGCCATCAGCGACCTTCAGAAGAAGCCAGCCAAAAAATCACCAGCACCACCCTTTACAACCTCAACCATGCAGCAGGAGGCCGGCCGAAAGCTGGGTTTCTCCGTGTTGCAAACCATGGTTGTTGCTCAAAAACTTTATGAGGCAGGTAAGATCAGCTACATGAGGACGGATTCAGTCAACCTTTCGGATGAAGCTGTTCAGGGAGCAACCAGACAGATTGAGTCAGCCTACGGAAAGGAATTTGTACATACCCGCACATACAAAACGAAATCAAGCGGAGCCCAGGAAGCGCATGAAGCTGTACGTCCTACTGATTTTTCCGTACTTGATGCCGGCGCTGACAGCGGACAGAAACGCTTGTATGAATTGATTTGGAAGCGCGCCATTGCATCGCAGATGGCGGATGCGGAATTGGAAAGAACCACAGCTACGATATCAATATCGACC
>JAEUUD010000122.1 GCA_016787625.1 Cyclobacteriaceae bacterium | reverse complement strand
GCTGCCTGACAACTTCTTCCGTTTGACAGCCAAAAATTACTACGACTGCAAAGAGCACCATGATTAACTTTTTTACAATTGAAATTGTTTTAAGTTAAAGTTGAGCTATCTACAACTGTATCAATTTACAATACGATCCTGATTTTTCTAAGTCCTTTAACAACTTTATCTTCCTTGGGCATTTCCTGATAAGCCCTCAGTTTAGCAAATGAGCTGCTTCCGGGCTTGGGCAAATTCCAGGGCACTTATACTCCTCCTTAGAGAATGGGAAGACAATGAAAATTCGTATTGAACGGCCTCTTCAATAAACCATTTGTTGACCTCTACTGAACACTGAGACTGTCCTGAGGCTTATTCAACTATGGATAGTAGTACTTTAAGGCTTGATAAATCAGCGCAAAGATGGCGGCCAGTGATCCATACGACTTAATCACTTTACTGCGGTTCTGCACATCTTCCCACCACAGCATGGCCCAGGGGCGAAAGAGTCCGATGATGAGAAAGAGCACGCAGGTGATGGTGAGGAACAAAACCAGCAGCTTGACATTCTCCATGGCCAAATTTAGCAAAGTGACTGCAATTTGTACTTTTGCGGTTCGCTCAGAGGGCGCACGTGAAGTCGGCAGAACTTCTTACTCTATACCAATCCGATGGCCTGGTCCAGAGCCTGGTTGAAGGGATTCGTGCGTCCGCTTCAAAACCCATCAGGCTGAAAGGGCTCACCGGAAGCCTTGACGCTGTCCTTGTTGCAGCGCTACAAAAATCCCTCCGATCCCCCCACCTGATCATTCTGGACGACAAGGATCTGGCTGCAGCATTCTTTAGCGACCTGCAGACGCTCCTTGGCGACAAGGAGGTTTTCTTCTTTCCTATGTCCTACAAGCGCCCGTATGAGTATGATGAAACGGAGAATGCCAATGTATTGATGCGTGCCGAGGCGCTAAACAGCCTTGGTTCAACATCGGGTGCTCATTGCATCGTGACTTATCCTGAAGCGCTCTCCGAAAAAGTGATCACCAAAAAGTCCCTCGCCAGCAATACATTCATCGTAGAGTCCGGGGCCAAACTCAACCGCGAGTTTCTGGAGGAGTTTTTATTCTCTTATGATTTTGAGAAAACAGATTTTGTTTACGAAGCTGGTCAATTTGCTGTTCGGGGAGGAATCATTGATGTCTTTTCATTCGCTCATGAACTCCCTTACAGAATCGAACTCTTCGGGGATGAAGTAGATAGCATCCGAAGTTTTGATCCGGGATCTCAACTCTCGGTCGACCAACTCGATAAAGTAAGCCTCATGCCCAATGTTCAAACGCGATTGGTAACGGAAGACCGTCAATCGCTGCTTGAATTCTTGCCGCAGGGCACGCGTATCTGGATCAAGGATGTTGACCGCACCCTTGGCCTGCTTGGAACATGCTTCGAAAAGGCTACGCAGGGTTTCGACAAGGTGATTCGCGAAAGCGGGAACTCATTGGTCGCCATAAAGCCTGAACATCTGTTTGTCACTCCAGAGGGTTTTCTGTCCATGCTGGAAGGACATAAGGTGATTGAGTTTGGAAGTCGTTCTCATTTTCAGGGTAGCCAGGTAATTTCTTATACGTCCTCACCTCAGCCGTCGTTCAACAAGAATTTCGAACTGTTGGCCGCTAACCTTCTCGATCACCAGGAAAAGGGTTACGCCAACTTCATTGCTGCTGAGCAGGGCCGGCAACTGGATCGCCTCGAAGGAATTTTTGGTGAGATCCAGCCCCAGTTAACTTTTCGATCCCTTGAATTCCCGTTGTGCCTCGGCTTCGTTGACCATAACCTCAAAATTGTTTGCTACACCGATCACCAGATATTTGACAGATTCCATCGGTACAAGGCCAAAGAAAAGTTTACCAAATCCAAAGCGCTCACGTTCCGTGAACTGCAGAGCTTACAGCCAGGAGATTTTGTCACGCATATCGATCACGGCATTGGGAAATTTGCAGGACTTGAAAAGAAGGATGTCAACGGGAAGGAGCAGGAGGCAGTTCGTCTTGTTTTTCGCGACAATGATATGCTGTATGTCAGCATTCATTCCCTGCACAAAATTTCAAAGTATGCCGGTCGTGAAGGCGCTCCGCCTGTTATCAGTAAACTTGGATCGGATGAGTGGGACAACAAAAAGGCCCGCGTCAGAAAGCAGGTCAAAGACATCGCCCGTGACCTCATTGAGCTTTATGCAAAGCGCAAGAAATCCCCCGGGTTTGCCTTTTCTGCGGACAGTTTTCTTCAGGCAGAGCTCGAGTCCTCATTTATTTATGAAGACACTCCCGATCAGGCACGTGCAACAGAAGATGTAAAAAAGGACATGGAGGCGCCTCATCCCATGGACCGTCTTGTTTGCGGAGATGTTGGTTTTGGTAAAACAGAAGTTGCTGTTCGGGCAGCATTCAAAGCCACTACCGACGGTAAGCAGGTCGCTCTGCTTGTGCCCACCACGATTCTTGCCATGCAGCACTTCCGCACCTTTTCTGATCGCCTCAGCGCTTTTCCCATTCGCATTGAATACGTCTCCCGTTTCAAGACAGAGAAGGAAATCAAGAGGATCATAGGTGAGACGAAGGAGGGTAAAGTCAACATTCTCATCGGTACCCATCGGGTCATCAGCAAGGATATTGAATTCAAAAACCTCGGCCTGTTGGTCATTGATGAGGAACAGAAATTCGGTGTTAAAGCAAAAGACAGACTGAAAGAACTTCGTGTCAGTGTCGACGTTCTCACCCTGACAGCAACACCCATTCCGCGAACACTGCATTTTTCATTGATGGGTGCGCGGGATCTGAGCATCATCGCAACACCTCCACCGAATCGCCAGCCGGTCACCACCGAGCTGCACACCTTTGATGAGGTTGTCATTCGTGACGCGGTGAGTTTTGAGCTTCGCCGCCGCGGCCAGGTTTTTTTTGTTCACAACCGGGTGAGTGATATCGAAAGCATTGCAAACACGATTTACAAGCTGGTGCCCGATGCAAGGATTGGAATTGCTCATGGCCAGATGGAAGGTGACAAACTGGAGAAGGTCATGGTTCGGTTTATTGAAGGTGAGTATGATGTCCTGGTCTCCACCAACATCATCGAATCTGGTCTTGATATCCCAAACGCCAACACGATCATCATCAACCAGGCGCACATGTTTGGACTGAGCGATCTGCATCAGATGCGTGGACGCGTTGGAAGATCCAACAAGAAGGCGTTTTGTTACCTCCTTACGCCGCCGGGATCAACCCTATCGTCGGATTCACGGAAGAGGCTTGCTGCTGTTGAAGAATTTTCAGATCTGGGCGATGGTTTCAAAGTTGCCATGCGCGACCTTGATATTCGCGGTGCCGGCAACCTGCTCGGCGCAGAACAAAGTGGATTTATCAATGACCTTGGGTTTGATACGTATCACAAAATCCTTGATGATGCCATTCAGGAGCTGAAGGAAAGTGAGTTCAAAGAATTGTTTGCTGAAGAGTTGTCTGAAAAAGCAAAGCTCGTCGTTCCGGATTGCGTGATGGAAACCGATCTTGAGATTTCCATTCCGGAAACATACGTGGCAAGTACCAGGGAAAGACTGCACTTGTATGCAACACTGGATGATATCAAGAACGAAACTGCTTTGGTTGAATTTATTTCTTCACTTAAAGACCGGTTCGGGGTCGCTCCGCCATCGGTTGATCAGTTGGTGGACACGGTTCGGCTTCGATGGGTTTGCGAACGGTTGGGTTTTGAAAAGGTGAGCTTGAAGAATGGCCGCTTTCGGGGAACATTTCTCGACGATGACAAGTATTTCAAGTCAGAAATCTTTGGACGGGTGCTCGCATTTGTGCAGACTAACCAGCGTAGATGTCGATTGAAAGATCAAATTGGTCGTCCGACGCTTTTCATCGAGGATATTTCATCGGTTGAAACGGCACTTCGCCTTCTCGGGCCACTAACTGAAGTGTCAGCCTCGCAATAATCCGCTTGATAATTGTACCCTTGATGGGCAATAGCCGTCAAGTAGGTGCCGTTATGGGAATTGGGATTTCACCTTCATTAAGGATTTATCAAAAATTGCCTACAGGTTGGAAAACACGTAATTATCTCTTTATATTAGCGGTTGCTTTACCCCCTAACATCGACAAAATGAAGCAGTTAAAAGGTCTCGTAGTACTTGTTGGCGGCATTCTCCTAATGGCATCCTGTTCGTTGCTTCCTTTCGGCAACAAGAATGGAAAACCAACGGCCATTAACCCCGGGCAGTTGAGCACCGCAACGAACTTAAAGTACAATGACGAAGAAAACGCTGGTTTCAAGGTGACTGAATTTGCCGGACAACCGGACGCACCGAATACCGTGTTTATTGAGGGTGGACGAGCCATCATGGGCTCCTTTGAAGAAGATGTCATGTCTTATAGAGACAACATCGAAAGGACAGTTTCCGTCGCTTCTTTTTACATGGATGAGACTGAAATTGCCAACATCCACTGGCTGGAATACATGTTCTATCTCGCCAAGGATTCAACACAAGAAATTTACCAGGCCGCCCTTCCTGACACCACCGTGTGGGTAGGTAAACTGGCCTTCAATGATCCTTACGTCGACCACTATCTGCGTTATCCTGGATTCCGCTATTTCCCAGTTGTTGGGGTTAGCTGGAAGCAGGCATCCAACTATGCAAAGTGGCGCACGACCGCTGTTAATCAACAACTCATGCGCGAGTCTGGTCAGGACCTTCCAGAGGTTCCTGCCGGCGGACGAATTCCACTTGAGTCTGGTGTTGTGATTCCCGCTTATCGTCTTCCTACTGAAGCTGAATGGGAATATGCAGCACAAGCACTTATCGGAACGCAGTGGCTTGAAGAAATGCAAACGCATCAGCGTATCTATCCCTGGGATGGCCACGCACTCCGTAATCCATATGGAAAACAAATGGGCTTCTTCCTGGCAAACTTCAAGAGGGGTCGTGGTGACTATGCCGGTATTGCTGGTCGCCTGAATGATGGTGCACTCATTACTTCTTACATCTACGAATTCCCTCCCAATGATTTCGGTCTCTACAACATGGCCGGCAATGTGAGTGAGTGGGTAATGGATGTTTACCGTCCACTCTCCTATCAGGATTTTGATGACCTGAACCCGATCCGCCGCGACGGCTTCCTTGATGGAGCTAAAGGCAATGGACGCGACAACCTTTATAATAACATCGAGAAAAATCCGGCATCATTTACATCACTGATCACAGACAAGGCCCGCGTTTACAAAGGCGGATCCTGGAAAGATGTTGCCTACTGGATGTCCCCCGGAACGCGTCGTTACCTGGATGAAGATTCAGCAACGGCAACAATTGGTTTCCGTTGTGCGATGATTCGCGCCGGATCAAACTACTAACCAGAAAAACAAAAGATTTCTGAAGACCCTTCGCAAGAGGGTCTTTTTTTGTCTCCTCACTGTGCTTCGGCTATGCAAGCAATGCTTACCGAAGAACATCCGCAGAGCAGCAAATGCTGACCACACGCTTCGAGGGTCGCTCCTGTTGTGATTACATCATCCACCAATAGAATTTTCTTTCCCAGAATTTTTTTGTTCTCCGAGATGGAGAAAACATTCTTGACGTTTTCCCAACGTTCAACTTTTGACTTCCGGGTTTGTGTGGCTGTTGATTGAGTCCTGATGGAAACGGATTCGTCCCATGTTATTCCAAGCGACTCACTAAGTCCCTTGGCAAAGTGCGCACTTTGGTTGTACCCCCTGTGGCGAAGCCTGGAGCGATGCAATGGTACGGGTACAATAAGATCAAACTCACTTTGTAATTCCGACTGGCATAGGTCCCTGCCGTAAGCCAGGCCAAGGCGCTCTGCAATTTCCGGATGATTATTGTACTTGAGCTGATGAAGGAGATGCTGGACCATTCCGCCTTTCTGGAACTTAAGGAATGCCAATCCGTGCCTGATGGGCAGCCGCCCGGTAAGTTTGTTGATGACCGGATTCTCCCGCCGGGTATGATAGAAGGTCTTCGGTAAATCAGCAAGACATGATGTGCAAAGGGTTTCCTCCCCTTTCACCAGGGCGTCGGTACAGCCAAGGCAATACCGTGGAAAAAACAGGGAAAGGAAGTCGTCAATGAGGATATCAGTCATCATTGGTTTTCCTCAAGGCTTAGAGGATATTTGAGCAAACAAGAATTCCATGGACATCGTCGAACAATTTAATGCCTACAGGCAGCGGATGAATGATAAGATCACTGATGCTGACAATTTGATCCTGAAAAGAATATTCAATCTTGACACGAATGCCTACTCCCCGGGCATTTTGGATGTCAAAACGAAGGAATTGATTGGGCTAACCTGCTCCCTGGTGCTGCGCTGCGACGATTGCGTCAAGTACCATCTTGGAAAATGCAAGGAGGTGGGCTTGTCGACAGAGCAAATCAATGAGGCGATGGGTGTGGCCACCTTGATTGGTGGCACCATTGTGATCCCCCACCTTCGGCGTGCGTTTGAATATTGGGAGGCCCTGGAACATGCTTAGCCGCGACCTCAGCCTGGAGAAGAACTGGCATGCCTTGATGCTGGAAATAGAACGCCTACTGGGCGAAAAACCCAAGGATCTCAACGGTGTGCTATTTCTGATCGGGGTCCAGGAGTTGGGCCGGGGACATCAACGTTTCACAAAAGAGCAAAAACAAGACCTCATGCACATTGCCATCTGCAAAGTGCTTAGTTATGCTGGCCACTATGTCCTTGAGGGTCTTGATGCAGATGGGTGGCCTCACTGGAAATTGGTCAAAAAACTACCGCGTTTTGATCTGCTGGAACAAGAGAAGCTTCTCAAAATGCAGGTCCTCGAATACTTCGATCGGGAATTTGGTTGGTCACCTCCCCACTAAAGGAGTATTTCCTGACCTCTCCATCCTTCTGTGCCAAATTCTCTCCATGGATGCTATCTTTAACGTGGAGTAAACTAACGCCTGACGTCATACGTTTTTAACCCGATGGGCAATCAGCAGGAACACGTCTCTGAAAAAATAATTGCGTTCAGAAGGAAGTATTACATCAACCTCTTCCTTCGAGGATCCATTTTGTCGGTTACGCTTCTCCTTGCCTATTATCTGCTGGCAAGCCTGATCGAATACAACCTGTGGTTGGGCAAACCAGTACGGTTTACTCTGTTCGTACTCTTCTTCATCACTGCGGCCTACTGCGTATTGAGATACCTTCGTGATCCATTGCTTTGGTGGATTTCCGGCCGTGGCATTGGAAAGGAGGACAGCGCGCGAATGATCGGAAATCACTTTCCGGCCATTGAAGACCGATTGCTCAACTTTCTTCAGCTATCATCACGATCTGTAGATCGTGGAGCATTGCTTGAAGCCAGCCTCGAACAGCGAGCCTCCCTTTTTCATGGCTATTCTTTTAGCAGCATCATTGACTTGAGCGAAAATCGAAAATACCTCAAGTTCCTTGCGGTTCCCTTTGTTGCGTTTGGTATCATCCTCTTTTTCAATCAGAAAATCATTACCCAGAGCACAGAACGACTCATCAACTTCAATCAGGAGTTTTCACCCCAGGCGCCCTTTCGGTTTATCGTTGCCAATTCTTCTCTTGTAACATATCCGAATGAAGATTTCGAACTTTTGGTAAGCCTTGAAGGGGAAGCAATTCCCGATGCTGCTTACCTGGTCATGGGTCAGCAAAGGGTGAAGATGGATGCCATCAAGGC
>JAEUUD010000121.1:7585-7854 GCA_016787625.1 Cyclobacteriaceae bacterium | reverse complement strand
CTACCCTCCTCACCGGGTATTTGGTGATCGTATTGCCTCGTGCTCCACGGCCTTTGATCTCCAGTTCCGAGAAATCAAACTCAAAGATCTTCTTCCTTGCTGTGCTGGAAGGATTCAACTTCACTTCAACCGTCTCCGCCTCACCATTGGGATTGGCTGTAAGGTAGTGGACCTTGCTGTTGGGGTTGCCCTGGTCGAGGTTGTACTCCTTGTCGCGGATGATGCCCGGCATAGTGAATCGCTTGGCAAAAGACTTGCCGGACTTGCCG
>JAEUUD010000121.1:0-7575 GCA_016787625.1 Cyclobacteriaceae bacterium | reverse complement strand
ACGGCTCACCAGGGCCTTTCCGTCACGCCTGATGGCGATCACATCATCGAGCTCCGAGCAGTCGCAAATGAACTCATCGCGCTTCAAACCCCACCCGATAAAGCCATCGGCCCGGTTGACGTAAAGCTTCTGGTTGTTGGCGATTACCTCGGTGGCGGTCACCGATTGGAACGACTTGATCTCCGTCTTGCGCTCCTTGCCCTTACCATATTTGGTCAGCAGGTTTTGGTAGTACTGGATGGCATAATCCACCAGGTGTTTGAGGTGATGAATGGTCTGCTTGAGGTCCTCCTCCAGGCCCTTCATCAGTTCATCTGCCTTGAAGGAATCGTATTTGGATATCCGCTTGATCTTGATCTCTGTAAGCCTGACAACATCCTCGTCGGTGATCTCCCGGTAGAACTGTTTCTTGTACGGCGCCAGTCCCTTGTGGATGACTTTGATCACCGCTTCGAAGGTTTCACACTCCTCGATGTTACGGTAGATGCGTTTTTCAATGAATATCTTCTCCAGCGAAGAGAACAGGATCCGCTCCATGAGGTCTGCCTTCTTGATCTCCAGTTCACGCTTCAACAAGGCGACGGTCAACTCTGTGTTGTATTTCAGAATCTCATTCACCTTCATGAACTTGGGCTTGTCGTCAACGATGACGCAGGCATTGGGTGAGATGCTGATCTCGCAGTCCGTGAATGCATAGAGGGCATCCATCGCGATCTCCGGCGACTGACCGGGTTGAAGGTGAATGACAATCTCCAGATCCCTGGCTGTATTGTCGATCACCTGCTTCACTTTAATCTTCCCTTTCTCGCTCGCCTTGACGATGGATTCCATCAAAGAAGCGGTTGTTGTACTGAAAGGTATCTCTTTGATTATCAGTGTTTTCTTGTCAGATGCTTCAATTTTAGCCCTAACCTTGATTTTACCACCTCGATACCCCTGATCATACTCTGTAAAGTCGGCGATGCCACCGGTAAAGAAGTCGGGGTAGATCTTCGGGTTCTTGCCCTTGAGTACTTCAATGGAAGCCTTGATCAACTCACAGAAGTTATGCGGAAGGATCTTGGTTGACAATCCTACGGCGATACCATCCACACCCTGGGCCAGCAGCAACGGGAACTTCACCGGCAAGGTCACGGGCTCCTTCTTCCGGCCATCGTATGACAACTGCCATTCCGTAAGGTCAGCGTTGTATCCTACCTCGAGTGCAAACTTTGACAACCTGGCTTCGATATAGCGAGGTGCCGCAGCGCCATCACCGGTGCGTACGTCGCCCCAGTTACCCTGCGTCTCCAGCAACAAGTCCTTCTGCCCGATGTTGACGATGGCCTCCCCGATGGCAGCATCTCCGTGCGGGTGATACTGCATGGTATTTCCAATTACGTTGGCCACCTTGTTGAAGCGACCGTCGTCCATCTCCTTCAGGGAATGCATGATGCGCCGCTGGACAGGTTTCAAACCGTCTTCGATGCGCGGCACGGCACGCTCCAGGATCACATACGACGCATAGTCCAGAAACCAGTTCTCATACAGGCCGTCGAC
This sequence comes from Cyclobacteriaceae bacterium, assembly GCA_016787625.1. Taxonomy (GTDB): domain Bacteria; phylum Bacteroidota; class Bacteroidia; order Cytophagales; family Cyclobacteriaceae; genus ELB16-189. Next base: position 6,036 of record JAEUUD010000121.1, on the reverse strand, counting down.
GGAGATGAGTTCATGTGTCGCGTCGGACTCCTGTGACTTACCGGCTTTTGTCGTTTTCTTCTTTTTGCTCATGCCCGTTATTCTTCAACAGTAACTTCTTCTTCTTTTGCCTCCACGGCATCCAGTTCTATCCGCAGGTTCTCAATGATGAAATCCTGGCGGTCGGGTGTGTTCTTACCCATATAATACTCCAGTGTCTTTGCCAGGTGTTTTTCTTTAGCGATGACCACAGGCTGCAGCCGGATATTCTCTCCGATGAAATTCCCGAACTCTTCGGGCGAGATTTCTCCGAGACCTTTGAAGCGGGTGATCTCAGGTTTGCTGCCGAGCTTGTTCACTGCGTTCTCCTTCTCCTCAGGGCTGTAACAGTAGTGGGTTTCTTTTTTGTTGCGGACGCGGAACAAAGGCGTCTCCAGGATGTACACGTGACCGGCTTTCACCAGGTCAGGAAAAAACTGCAGGAAGAACGTCATCAACAGCAAACGGATGTGCATGCCGTCAACATCAGCATCGGTAGCGATGATCACCTTGTTGTACCTCAGTCCGTCCATGCCGTCTTCAATGTTCAGGGCGTGCTGAAGCAGGTTGAATTCCTCGTTTTCATACACCACTTTCTTGGTTAACCCAAAGCAATTCAGGGGTTTACCACGGAGGCTGAATACCGCCTGGGTCTCGACATCGCGTGATTTTGTGATGGATCCGCTGGCAGAATCTCCTTCAGTAATGAAGATCATGGACTCTTTACTACGGTCGTCTTTGCCGTCATCAAAGTGAACACGGCAGTCCCTCAGCTTGCGGTTATGCAGATTCGCCTTCTTGGCCCTTTCGTTGGCCAACTTCTTGATACCGGCGATTTCCTTGCGCTCCCTTTCTGACTGTAAAATTCTTTTTTGCAGGGCGTCGGCAACAGACGGGTTCTTGTGCAGATAGATTTCAAGCTCTTTCGCTACGAAATCCCCTACAAAGCTCCTTACCGATTGCCCGTCGGGGGCCATGTTGATGGAACCCAGCTTGGTTTTGGTCTGGGATTCAAAGACCGGCTCCTGAACACGTACGGCAATGGCAGCGACGATGCTGGCCCGGATATCGGCCGCATCAAACTCCTTCTTATAAAAATCCCTGACGGCTTTCACAACGCCTTCGCGGAATGCCGCAAGGTGGGTTCCCCCCTGCGTAGTATTTTGGCCATTGACGAATGAGTAGTACTCTTCACCGTACTGGTTGCCATGCGTCAGGGCGACTTCAATATCATTTCCTTTAAAATGGATGATCGAATACCGCATCTCCTCCGAGTCGGCCTTCTGCTTCAGCAGGTCAAGCAGGCCATCCTTGGAATAGAACTTCCTTCCATTATAGTTGATGCTGAGTCCCGCATTGAGGTAGGCATAGTTCCACATCAGGTCATCCAGGTATTCCGGGATGAAATGGTAGTTCTTGAACATGGTGCCGTCTGGCTCAAATTCTACCAGCGTTCCATTCCGTTCACTGCTCTTTGACAGGCGTGGGTCGTGGGTAATGACCCCCTTCTTGAACTCGGCCAATTTGGTCTGTCCATCCCGAAACGCCTGTACCTTGAAATAATTAGAAAGCGCGTTGACTGCTTTGGTACCTACTCCATTCAAGCCAACGGACTTCTGGAAAGCCCCGCTGTCATACTTGGCGCCTGTATTGATCTTTGAAACGACGTCCACCACCTTACCCAGCGGAATACCACGGCCATAGTCCCTGACCACCACCTTCTGGTCGGTGATCTTGATGTCAATGGATTTTCCGTAGCCCATCATGTGCTCATCGATGCAGTTGTCGACAACCTCTTTTACGAGGACATAGATGCCATCATCTTTGGCAGAGCCGTCGCCCAGCTTGCCGATATACATCCCGGGCCTGAGCCGGATATGTTCACGCCAGTCGAGCGATTTAATGCTCGACTCATTGTACTCCATACTGTCCTTAGCCATTCAGCAATTGGTAATTCTATCCTTTGTTAACAGTTCAAAAAATCAACGGGAACCTTTGCATTCCCGATAGCTTAAAAAATTACGTCCTTCAATTCTCATCTAAGAAAGAAAATGTTGAGGTGATTTCAATCATTCACGAACAAGTCGCATCTACAAATCTCCACGAAGAGAGTATTGATAACTTATTGATTTACAAATACTCAGATCAGTCAGGAATAACAATCTGTTTACGACTGAATTTCTTAAGGATCATCTTCAGCGGCAGTAAAAGTGCCCACAAGAGGATCAGTCCCACGCTTCCGTAGATGATGTAGCCGATGCGATCATAGTCAAATCGCTCAGCGCTATTGTAGAGGTTGAAGAACTGAAGAGAGACGACAATGAAGAGGTTGAACAAGACCACCAGGCCATAGAACCATATCCTGAAAAACGGGTCCTGCTCCCCCATGATTTTGGTGACGACAAAGACAAGGCTGTTGAAAACGGCCAGTAATCCCAGTATGGCATAGAAGAACCCATTCCGGGTAACAGTCTGCATCTGCGCTCCCTCCCTCACCTGGATGTCTTCGGGAAACGAGGCATAGGAATAAAGAAGGACTGCAATGGCGGTGAGCAGGGAAAGGAACCAAACACCTTTTATAATTTTAACGATCATGGGCTTTTCTCAAATCACGCGCAAGGTAACAGGATTGCCATAAACCTGATGGACTGACTGCGCTGACCTAGGCACATTTTGGTTAATTTTACCACCTTACGCGTCGCGTCTATGAGTCTTAATCCCATCGTACTGTCCATCCCCATTTTCTTCATCCTTATCGGGATAGAGATTGTGGTGGAGCGGCTCATGCACATGAAACTCTACCGGCTGCCGGATTCCATCGCCAACCTCAGCTGCGGCATTACCTCTCAATTGTCCGGCATCTTCTTCCGGGTGCTTGCCGTCGGTGTGTATGAACTCTGCTACGCCAACCTGGCCGTCACCCACCTGGAACGAAACTGGATCTATTGGGTAGCCCTGTTTTTCCTCGTAGACCTGGGATACTATTGGGCACACCGCATGAGTCATGAGATCAACCTCTTCTGGGGCGGTCACGTCGTGCACCATCAGAGTGAAGAGTATAACCTGTCGGTCGCTTTGCGTCAGAGTTCATTTCAAGTGGTGTGGACGTTCTTCTTTTACCTTCCCCTGGCCGTTGCCGGCTTCGAGACCGTCGACTTTCTACTCATTTCTTCATTGAATACCCTTTATCAATTCTGGATACACACGGAGACCATCAACAAAATGGGTTGGTTTGAATATGTGTTCAATACGCCTTCGCATCATCGTGTACATCACGGCCGCAATCCCAAGTACATTGATAAAAACCACGCAGGAACCCTGATCATCTGGGACAAGATGTTTGGTACGTTCCAGGCGGAAGAAGAGCGGCCAACGTACGGCATCACCAAACCCATCAACAGCTGGAACGGCGTGTGGGCCAACTTCAGTCACTACGCCACCATGGCGCAGGAGCTCAAGACAATACCCTCATGGACAGATAAAGTCCGCTATCTTTTTAATAAACCTGGATGGCTGCCGAAGTCCATGGGCGGATACAGGCCCGCTCCCCCCGTTGACAAGGCTCAGTATGTCAAGTATGATACGCCGTCTCCTGCCTCACTCAACTACTATGTTTTGTTCCAATACGTCATTTGCCTTGTCGGAACGGCGTTGTTCCTTTTTAATCAAACCAAGTTTGACCTCGGTCAAAAAGCGATCATCACGGTTCTCGTTTCTCTGACGGTGGTCAATTGTGGAGTGCTGTTTGAGCACAAACGCTGGGTCGTCGTTGCTGAGTGGATTCGCATTGTGCTCTATCCTGCCGGCCTCATCATTCTTACCATCGTGCTGCAAGGTCCAATGCTTCTTGTCTGGACTACGACCGGATATCTGCTGATTTCCACAGTATGGTTCTATAGGATTCCCAAGCACTATGCGGCAGCTTCGTAGCGCTTTCATCTTCCTTGTAATCACCACAGCCTGTTCAAAGCCACTCCCGGCACTGGAGGGTATCGACCATGACAAGTGGACATCGGATAAGAATGCCTGCAGCGGCGACAGGACATCCATGAAGAAAGCAATGGGCACTGAAATGGAAAAACTCAAAGGTCTCGCCGAAATGGACGTGATTACTCTGCTGGGGAGGCCTGACGAGAATGAGTTGTACAAGCGAAATCAGAAGTTCTATTACTACTACCTTACCCCCGGACCTGATTGTCCGGAGCATCCGCCCATACCGGATAAGCTCGTCATCCGGTTCAATGCCATGGGATTTGCACAGCTCGTTTCCATGGAAAGTCAGTAATCATCTATTTTGCACGTCGATCGCTTAATCATACCCGCATGAAACAAGTTGCAGTTATTGGCTCAGGAACCATGGGAAATGGCATTGCCCACGCCTTCGCCCAGTCAGGTTATACAGTCTCCCTCATCGATATCTCCGATGATGCCCTGAAAAAGGCTTTGAATACCATTGAAAAAAACCTTGGCCGTCAGGTCGAGAAAGGGTTGATCCAGGAAGAGGCAAAGAAGAAGGCGCTTGCCAACATCACGACGACAACTTTTCTGAAGGAAGGAATCAAGGAAGCTGACCTGGTGATCGAAGCCGCGACAGAAAATGTTGATCTCAAGCTGAAGATTTTCCGGGAGATCGATGAGAACACACGGCCCGGAACCATCCTTGCCTCCAATACCTCTTCTATTTCAATAACAAAGATCGCCGCCTCGACCAAGAGCCCCGAGAATGTGATTGGCATGCACTTCATGAACCCTGTACCGGTGATGAAGCTTGTGGAGGTGATCAGGGGTTATGCCACGAGTGATGCGGTAACAAAAACAATCATGGATCTTTCCCGCGCATTGGGCAAGATTCCTGTAGAAGTCAACGACTATCCGGGGTTTGTCGCCAACAGGATACTGATGCCGATGATCAACGAGGCGATATACACCCTGTACGAGGGTGTCGCCGGCGTCAACGAAATTGACACGGTCATGAAACTGGGCATGGCCCACCCCATGGGTCCGCTTCAACTGGCTGACTTCATCGGCCTTGACACCTGTCTATCCATCCTTCAGGTACTGCACCAGGGATTTGGCAATCCAAAGTATGCGCCCTGTCCCCTGCTCGTGAACATGGTACAGGCAGGTCACCGTGGGGTGAAGTCCGGAAACGGATTTTATAAATACACCCCGGGCAGCAAGGATCTCGTCGTCGCTGACCGCTTCAAAAGATCGTGATCTATTAACAGTACTCTTGGCGTCCTCTGCGATTACTCTGCGGCCTTTGCGTTCAAATGCTTTAAGATTAAACGCGAAGTGCGCGAAGTTTGCGCAAAGGGCACAAAGAGAGCCGTGCAAAGATCGTGATCCATTCACAGTACTCTTGGCGTCCTCTGCGATTCCTCTGCGGCCTTTGCGTTCAAATGCTTAAAGATTAAACGCGAAGTGCGCGAAGTTTGCGCAAAGGGCACAAAGAGAGCCATGCAAAGATCGTGATCTACTAACAGTACTCTTGCGTCCTCTGCGATTCCTCTGCGGCCTTTACGTTCAAATGCTTAAACGCGAAGTGCGCAAAGGGCACAAAGAGAGCCATGCCAAGATCGTGATCTACTAACAGTACTCTTGGCGTCCTCGGCAGTGCTTTGTGTTTCTACTTCTTCAGCAGGTCACGGATCTCCGTGAGCAGCTGAATATCAGCCGGAGGAGGAGCTGGTGCGGCGACCACTTTGGCCTCATCCCTTTTCTTCGCTGCGTTCATCCCCTTGATGATCATGAACAGCACGAAAGCCACAATGATGAAGTTAATGACGGCGGAGAGAAACACCCCATACTTTACCGTACCGATCAAGGTGAGTTCGTTGAGGTTCTGAAGGTTGGCTGCATCGAGTGCAGGCTTCAAAAGCAGCGGGGTAATGACATCATCGATGAGCGAGCTGACAATCTTGTTAAATGCCGCGCCGATGATCACACCAACAGCCAGGTCGACAACATTGCCGCGCATGGCAAAGGCTTTGAATTCTTTAAGCATAACTCAAGGGT
>JAEUUD010000120.1 GCA_016787625.1 Cyclobacteriaceae bacterium | reverse complement strand
CTTCGCCTCGATTTCTTTGGCCTGAAGGTCCAGCCTGGATTGAAGTTTCGGGTTGACCTGCGCATTTCCGGCAATGGAAACAAGCGTAACAAAAATGAGTAAGTGCTTTTTCATGTGTTTATTTCTTGGCATACATATAATCCGTGGTCAGGGCGAGTAGTGATTTTACTCCAATGACGAGGCAGCGCTCATCGATCATGAAATCTGCCGTATGATGTGTCGGCTGCGCGGTTAGCTTCATGTCCGATGGATAGGCGCCGACAAAAAAGAAAAGGCCCGGCACTTTCTGCTGATAAAATGAAAAGTCCTCCGCCATCGTCACCGGTGAAATAACTTTTGCATTGTTCGCCCCGGCTGCCCGACGAAGGCTCGGTGCCATCTGTTCCGTCAAAGCAACGTGATTGTACGTCACGGGATACAGAACATCAATGCCAACTTCGGCGGTGGCTCCTGCACTTTCAGCAATTTTTGTCGCCGTTGTTCGAATTTTCTCATGCACCTTCTTTTGCATGTCTGCATCAAAGGTGCGGATGGTGCCTTCCAGGATGGCTTCTTCTGGAATGATGTTTCGCCGGATGCCGGCATGCATGCTTCCAATCGTTACAACGGCAGCCGCTTTGGTCAATTCGGTTTGTCTGCTGACGATGGTCTGCAGACCAAGGATGATCTCGCTGCTCACAACAATCGGATCGACGCTGTCCCACGGTGTGGCTCCATGTGCTCCCCGCCCTTTTACCTTGATGTTCACGTTGTCTACTGAAGCCATAAGACCCTCAGGGCGGTATGCGACGGTTCCCAGCGGTACAAGTGATTGCAGGTGAAGTCCGAAAATGACGTCAACTTTCGGATTGTCCAGAACACCTTCCTTGATCATAAGGTATGCGCCACCTTCTTCACCGGGAGGCGCTCCCTCTTCGGCTGGTTGAAAGATAAACTTAATAGTCCCCTTCAGGTCCGCCTTGTTTCTTGAAAGTATTTCAGCGACACCAAGTAAAATTGACATGTGCCCATCATGACCGCAGGCATGCATCACGCCCGTTTCTATACCGTTGAAGGTAGACCGCTCTTTTGAAGCGAAGGGAAAACTGCTGCGCTCCGTCACCGGTAAGGCATCGATATCAGCACGAAGGGCGACTACAGGTCCTGGCTTCCCTCCTTTTAATAAGGCCACAACGCCGGTCTTTGCTACAGGATATTGAACTTCCATTCCCAATGAGCGAAGCTGTTCCGCGATCCGTGCGCCGGTTTTGAATTCTCTGTTCGATAATTCAGGGTTCTGATGAAAATAGCGTCGCCACTCAATCAGTTTAGGTTCAATGTCTTTTGCCTGTTGGTCCAGTTTTGCCTGAAGAACAGGGCTTGTCTGTGACAATACCCATGTCGACCAGAGAAGAAGGAGGGTGCTCAGGGTAATTTTTTTCATCTTTGCATGGCTGAAAAAGAAAGGTAGACAAAAGAACCTCCTTGCAAAACAGAACGGTGGACTGGGTTAAGATTTTTTCTACGAAGGGTCAGATGGAAGAGGCGCTTGCGATCAACAAGCCGCGGTTATTGATTGTTGGCAGCCGAAGAATATGTCTCTTGCGAACAGAGGATGGTGTTGCCGCTGTCTCGGATTCATGTACGCACAATGGTGAATCCCTCAGCAAGGGATCACTCAATTACCTGGGTGAGATTATTTGTCCCTGGCATGGACATCGGTTCAATGTACGAACCGGTCGTGAGAGTGGTGAAAGGTCAGCCGACTTGACGGTGTTTCCATTGAAGACAGAAGGTGACGGTATCTTTATCGGATTGTAATGGTTGACAAAATACCTGTATCCGGTGTTCGTTATGGTGACATGCTGCAACGCGCCATCATTACTTCCTTCCTGATCGTTAAGTGTATTCTTTTCGGATCTTACTCACAGGCCCAAACGCCGACATCTCAGCTTCAGCCTTCGCAAACGCCGCCTCCCAACCTGCTTTCCTCTCGATCTGTGGTTCTCTATGACTTCAATTTCACTCAAAAGGAACTGGACGAATGGCAACGCGGATTTCAAAAGGCTGGCATTGACCCCATCGCCTATTTCGAAACCGATATCGTTTTTTCCGGCAAGGACATGACCAATGCGATGGCGGCTTATTTTGTTTCCCGACAGGTTTCGTTTATTGTGATTCTGGATAAGGCCCCCGGATTCCAATTCACGGTTACTCCCTTCAATGGGAACCCAACACTTTTCAATCCAGGGCAATCTGCCTGGCAACTGAAAAACAACAAGCTATCCGATTTGTTGACCGCGCTCTGGCAGGAAGCCTGGCGTTCGCAGAAGAAGGCCAACTTTCTCATCAGCGATTATCCTGAAATGGATATTGCCGTCGATGCGATCAAGGGGAATCGACAGGAATTCTATGCCATTGATCTTAAAGTCGACAACCTGGCGATACCAAAGTTTGGCAATGCAGAAATGGACAAAGCGCTGGAAGATTTCTTCACAAACAATTATCCACTCAAGTTCAAGATCGTAGATGCCGGCGCTGATGAACAGGAGTTGCGCCGAAAAGGCTTCCTCTATGTGCTTTGCTTTGTGCAGACACGGGGTGTAGCTGCCAAAGAGGTTCTGGGGTATGATCTGAGCAAGGGTGAAAAAAACTATGCCTCCATTACCTTTCCTGAAGGACAATTACAGCTAAAGATCATTCCTGCAGACCAACCCGTGTACAAGTTTTACTTCCGACACATTGACAACGGGAACATTTTTCTGGGAACAAAGTGGGATGCGGACGTCCAGTGGCTGGATGCGCTCCGCAATCATGTCATCGGCTTTAAACAGGAGTTGAAGATCAATTAGTGCTTCTGTTGCGCCGCAGCAGAATGGCCACCACAATGATGATCAAAATAACGGCGAGGCCGTTGTTGTGTCCATGGAACATGCCGTTCCATCCGTGAAATCCCCAATCCCCCCAACCAAACAGAATCTTAAAGGGCAGCATGAGTACGGTGATCAAAACACCGAATATGGCGCCCAGGATTCCAAAGATGGCGCCGAAGACGCCAGCAAAAACACCGAACAAAACGGCGCCGACGGTGATCCAGATCGGAAAGGTGATGAAGAGAATCAGGACGATGAGCAGCGTGGAGGGTTGGCTTCTGGTGCGCATGCGGCGGGGTTTTGTGCCAATCCTGCAATAATCATTCACAAACAGGTGAACCGTCAAAACTGATCTGAATTCGCGATCATGAACAGATGTCGGGCTGCCTGGTGTTGAAAAATGAACACCTGGCACAACAACTTCGTACACTATGAACGCTTTCGGTAATTGTAAACCGCAAAGCCATTCAGCACGATGCCCATGAGCAGCACAATACCAAGATGCTCACGGATATCGTAAAGGGTACTCCCCTTCAACACGACCATCCTCATGACCTCAATAAAGTAGGATACGGGGTTAAACCAGGTAAAGACCTGAGCCCATCGCGGCATACTGTCGATGGATGTATACAGTCCCCCGAGAAGAATAAAAATCATCATAAGAAAAAACGAGAGCAACATGGCCTGCTGTTGGGTATTGGCGAAAGTGGATACGAGTAATCCCATTCCAAGTACAGCGAGAAGATATACACCGGCGAATGAATAAATGGTGAGCAGGCTGCCTGCTGGTACAATGCCATACGCAATCCATGATATAATCAGGCCAATGGTAAGGATCATCAATCCAAGCACCCAGAATGGAATGAGTTTCCCGAGGATAAACTCGTGCTTGCGGATAGGTGTCACGTTGATTTGTTCAATCGTTCCAATTTCCTTTTCCTTGACAATGTTGAGGGCAGAAAGAAAAGCGCCAACCATCGTCACCAGGATGACAAGAATCCCTGGAACCATAAAAAATCGGTAATTCATCAGGGGATTATACCAATTGGTAGAATTGATTTCAATTTGCGGCATCGGATTGAATCGCGGTATCTGAATCCACTCCTGCCGTATCTCATTGTTGAAATCACCAATAATGTTTCGAAGGTATGCCCCACCAAGGTTAGCCTTTACTCCGTTGATGGCATTCAGCGACATGAACAATGTGGCTTTGTCCTCACGGAGAAGATCCTTTTCAAAGTTGGCAGGAATCTGAAGTACCAAATCCGCTTCATCATGCTCGAGGTATTCCAAAGCCTTCGGATATGAGTCTCCGTAATCAACCAGGCTGAAATAATCTGTAGCGGTGATTTTTGTCACCAGGTCGCGCGCATAGACAGAGCGATCATAGTCGACGACACAGATGTTGACATTTTTCACTTCGTAGTCAGCGGCCAGCGGCATGACGATGAGCTGCACTGTCGGCATCATGAACATCAGGCGAAGGATTGCCGGATTTCTGAAAATCTGGCGGAATTCTTTCTCCAGCAAAATGCGCAGCACCCTCATTCGAGACGTGTTTTAAACTTGCGAAGACTCACAGCCATGAAAAAGCACGTCATGCCGGCAAGGATCAGGGTCTCCTTCCAAATGTGTTCGAAGCCAAGTCCCTTGATCATGACATTCTTGACGATGTAATAGAACCATTTTGCCGGCACAAGGTTTGAAACCACCTGCAGGGGTATCGGCATATTCTCTACCGGGAACATGAATCCACTAAGCATCACTGTGGGAAGAAACAGGCCCATCAAGGAAATGAGCATCGCGACTTGCTGTGAGCCCGCCACCGAAGAGATCAGCAACCCCAATGCCAGCACAGTGACCGTGAACAGCAAACAAAGACCTACCAGCAACGCAAGGTTACCCTGGATAGGCACGTCCAGTACATATACGCTTAATAGTAAAATGCTTGCGATGTTGACTGTCGAAAGAATGAAGTAAGGAATCATCTTGGCGATCACCACACGGATGGGTACAATGGGAGAGACCAGAATAACCTCCATGGTGCCCATCTCCTTTTCCCTCACAATAGAAATGGATGTCATCATCGCACAAACCAGCATGAGTACCATCGCCATAACTCCCGGCACAAAGTTGTACGAACCCTTCAGCTGCGGATTGTACAACATGCGCATCTCCGTATTGATGGTGTACGGATACACGGGCTGACCACGCATGTTGCGCTGGTAGTCCATGATCACGGCCGTGGCATAGTTGATAAGTGTGGTGGCAATATTCGGATCAGTGGCATCACCGATAAGCTGAATGGACGCTTTGTTGCCGTGATGGAGCTGGTCCTGGAAATTCTCAGGAAAAATGACAGCCAGTTTGATTTTTCCGGAACGAAATGCAGGTTCAAGATCAGCATTGGAGCCCAACGACCGATAAATATCAAAGTACCTGCTTGACTCAAGTTCTTCAATAATGGCACGCGTCGTTTCATCCTTTGAATTGTCCAGCACGCCGATTTTGGTATTCTTCACTTCATTGGTGAGCGCAAATCCGAATACAAGGATCTGCATCAACGGCATGCCAAACAGAATGAGCAGGGTGCGTTTGTCCCGCCACACATGGAAGAATTCCTTCTTGATAAAGTAAGTGAACTGTTTCATGATCCGTCAACCATCGCTTCGGGTTGCCTTTCTTGCCAATTGCAGAAATACTCCCCCCATATCTTTTGCCGAAAATTGTTCCTTCAGTTCCGTTGGAGAGCCCAGAGCATCAACGCGACCATCCACCATGATCGAAACCCGATCGCAGTATTCTGCCTCATCCATGTAATGAGTTGTCACAAAGACTGTTGTTCCGCGGCTTGCCGCTTCATAGATCAGTGTCCAGAATTCTCTTCTTGTGATGGGATCTACGCCGCCGGTTGGTTCGTCCAGAAAAACAATCTTTGGACTATGTAGCATCGCTACTGAAAACGACATCTTTTGTCTCCACCCAAGCGGAAGACTCTTTACAAGGGAATTCACTTGCTCGCCCAACTTAAGCTGTGTCAGCATTTCATCAGACTTTTCCTTGATCTCGCGATCTGTCAATCCATAAATACCTCCGTAAAACCGAATGTTTTCTCTGACAGTAAGGTCTTCGTAAAGGGAGAATTTCTGACTCATGTAACCGATGTTGCGCTTGATGGCATCGGCATTCTTGTAAAGGTCAAACCCTGCTACAGAAGCCTCACCACTTGTAGGAAAGGACAATCCGCAAAGCATGCGCATGGCCGTCGTTTTGCCGGCACCATTGGCACCCAGAAATCCAAAAATCTCACCTTGCTTTACATCAAATGTGATGTTGTCAACGGCGGTAAAGTCACCAAACCGTTTGGTCAGTTCTTTTACGGAGATGACTTTTTCTGCGCTCATGCGTTGTGCGAGGTCATCAGTTTCATGAAGCAGTCCTCAATCGATGCTTCAATAGGATGGAATTTAAAATCGGCAAAGCCCTGGTCCATCAGACTTCTTTTCACTTTTTCGGGTGAGGCCGTTTCATCCTTAAACACTACGTGATGTTCCTGGCCGAATGGATAGCAAGAGGCGACGTCTTCCATTTCGCGCAGGGCCTTCATCAATTCATACATCCGGTCCGCTTTCACTGACCACAACGTGCTTCCAAATTTGTCAACAATACCTTTCGGAGAATCGATATCCATAATCCGTCCCTCTTGTACCAGGGCCACCCTGTCACATAAGCTGGCCTCGTCCATGTAGGGTGTTGATACCACAATGGTGATGCCTTGTCCCTGAAGGTTGCGAAGGAGCTCCCAGAATTCTTTTCGTGAAACTGCATCAACTCCGGTTGTCGGTTCATCAAGAAACAAGACGCTTGGCTTGTGAATGAGCGCACAACTCAATGCCAGTTTTTGCTTCATCCCACCAGAAAGGGCGCCTGCTTTTCTCTTTTTGAACTTTTCAATCTGCACGTAGATATCCTTCACCAGGTCGTAGTTCTCTTCTATCGACGTGCTGAAGAGTGTGGCAAAAAAGCGAAGGTTCTCTTCAACCGAGAGATCCGGATACAACGAGAACTTTCCCGGCATGTAACCCACACGTTTTCTGATTTCCTTGAAGTCCTTCACAACATCAAGGCCATCAACGGATGCAGTGCCTTCATCAGCAAGCATCAGCGTCGTCAGAATCCGAAACAGGGTCGTCTTCCCTGCTCCATCAGGACCGATGATTCCAAAAAGCTCACCCTGACCAACTTCAAATGAAATCGTCTCCAGGGCAACCGTTGGTTTTCCTTTGGCAGGAAAGGTCTTTCTGATCTTATGGGCAGTGACCGCGTTCATGAGATCAGAATTTCACCTCACCGTACATGCCAAGTTTCAGAAATCCATCATTCTTCACATTGATTTTGATGGCATAGACGAGGTTGGCCCTTTCATCCTTGGTTTGAATGGTCTTCGGCGTGAATTCCGCCTTGTCGGAAATCCAGTCGATGGTTCCAGGGTAAGTCTTATAGGTATCCTTGTCGGCGTCCACCAGCACTTCGAGCTGTTGACCCAGCTTCACCTGGGAAAGTTGACTTCCGGAAAGGTATGCCCGTAGCACCAGGGTATCCAGGTTGGCAATTTTGTAGAGTGCTTTACCGACTCCGGTTATTTCATTGGCCCGGGCATACTTTGATAAAACCGTTCCCTGTACAGGATTAACGAGTTTACACCTTTTCAACTGGTCCTGCAGCACTGCCAACTGGGCATCAATGGCACTGCTCTGCTCGTTGAGCGAAGCCGTACTGGTAAGGAGGCTGTTGCGCTGAGCGGAAAGACGTGCTTCAAGCACAGCCAGCCTCGCGTTGACATCGTCGAGCTGCTTTTGAGTCGCAACCTCTCCCTTGATCAGGTTTTCAATGCGCTTCTTGTCAATCTGAGCGCTCTCTATCTCTTTCTTTGTCGCCTCAATCTGTGTCTGTACATCAGGTCTGCTGGCAAGGATGGCCTTTCTGTTCATGAGAAGTTGCTGACGCGTGAGGTAAAGCTGTGAACTGTCAATGAGGCCAACGCGTTTTCCAGAAGGTATCACATCACCCTCTTCAAGATCGAGCCTGAGTATCCTTCCGTTCGCCTCG
>JAEUUD010000011.1 GCA_016787625.1 Cyclobacteriaceae bacterium | reverse complement strand
GGCAGAGGCGCTAAGGCATGCTGAGCGCGGACGAATTCATACCGGCATCGGGTCATCCGATGTACATATCAAACACAAGTTTAAATCCACAAGGGAGCAGGTGCTTGAGCAAGGCGTTTGGGCTGTCAGGTATGCCAAGGAGAAGAATTATGAAGTTGAGTTTTACGCAGAGGATGCCGGCAGGGCAGACCTTGCCTTCCTCGCCTGTATGATTGAAGCGGTGATTCAGGCCGGTGCAGATGTAGTCAATATCCCCGATACAACCGGCTATTGCTTGCCTCACCTTTACGGAAAACGGATTCAGTACCTCTTTGAGCATGTGAAGAATATCCACAGAGCCGTTGTGTCAGTGCACTGTCACAACGATCTGGGCCTGGCTACGGCCAACACCATGGAAGGGATTTTTCACGGAGCCCGCCAGGCTGAAGTGACCATCAACGGTATCGGAGAACGAGCAGGCAACACCTCATTGGAAGAGGTGGCCATGATCTTGCAAACGCACAAGGATCTTGGATTTCATACCAACATCAAATCGGAGCGGATCTTCGACATCAGCCAGCGGGTGAGTCGAATGATGCGCATGCCGGTGCAGCCCAACAAGGCCATTGTCGGCAGAAATGCATTCGCCCATTCTTCAGGCATCCACCAGGATGGCTTCCTGAAACATGCAGAAAACTATGAAATCATTAACCCGGCTGACGTAGGCGTGCCAGCGTCATCCATCGTTCTAACAGCCAGAAGCGGAAGGGCAGCACTTAAGCACCGGATGGAGCTCCTCGGATATCACCTGGAAGGCGAAGACCTCAATCAATTCTATGAGAACTTTCTCCTGGTGGCGGATGAAAAGAAACTCATCGATGATGGTGACCTGATCACACTCGTGTCAAGCCAGTTGGTCCTGACGAATAAGTAGGACGGAGCGGAGGACATGGTTGCGTGAGGGATATTTAGAAAAATATAATTTTCACCCAACGTATCTTCCGCATACCTTGCGCCCTTTTTATCATTCATGGCGCTGCTGGAGAAACATCTGTACGTAAGAAAGTCATTGCTGCCCGGTGCAGGGAAAGGCTTGTTCACTAAAGTGCTGATTCCGAAAGGGACACGTATTGTTGAATACAAGGGAGAAATCCTGACCTGGAAGGAGGTAGAAAAGATGCCCGATGAACGCAACGGGTATGTCTTCTACTTTAATCTTAAACATGTGATTGATGCATGGAAGACAACAAAGTCAGTGGCTCATTTTGCCAATGATGCCATGGGCATTGTCAAGGTAAAGGGCATCAGAAACAATGCAGACTATGTCACGTCGGGTAAAAGGTGCTTCATCGAGGCAATCCGGGACATTCCCGCCAGGTCAGAGATCTTTGTTGATTACGGCAGGGAGTACTGGCAGGCAATACGCTACAACATCAGGGAAGAGCAACGTAAGGCCAGAACTACAAAAGCTAACGGCAAGCACCTACCCCATCACAAAATACCCAAGCGGGTGGCTCACCCGCATTTGGACTAGTTTGAACCCTGCTCTCGCTGGATGGCTTCCAGCATGGCATCCCTGACTTTCTTGATGCTTTCCATTTCAGATTCAAGATACTCGCGTGCCGCCTCGCGTCCGGCAGAATCGGGTAGGGGCGAAAATTTGTGCATCCATTCCATCATCATCTTGTCTGCCGAATCGAGTGCAGCGATCCGTCGCTCAAGTTTTTGCCGTTCTTCAACCACCATGTTCGGAGTGGCAGCAATCTGATCCTGAAGCTTTTTCTTCAGGTTATATATGTCCTGCATTTTCGGCATCACCTGATCATGGATGTCCATGACCTGATCATACAATATTCTGTTGGCGTCCGTTGAGTCGGCTGTTGAACCATCGTGGTCATGGTCAGTGGTGGACTTTCCGCAGCCTCCAAATATCAATAGGGCCGCAATGGCAACGATGTACGCTCTCATATCTGCTTTGTTTTAGGTCAAAGGTAAGGTTTGACGTGACTAACAGTAGTTAGTGTTTTGTACAATTTTCCTGATTATTTCAATTGAAAGCCTGGACTCTTGGATAACCGCATTATTTAATCGTTATTGCCCTCATGAACGCGAACCGATTTTATTTCTACTACTATTCTTTCAGAGGCCAGGAGGGACTTCATGGAATGTAGTATTGTTAAATAAAATCGTAACAAGACACTCCAAAAAGTCCCGCCGAAAGCGGGACTTTTTATTTTATGACTGAACAGGTAATGAAGACAACTGAACAACAAATGATTGAAGTGCTGCCTGACCGTGCTGACCTGGCTCCTGTGGCCATTCAGGGCATTTCAGCAAGTTTTCACGAAGAAGCCGCACGTGCCTACTTTGGGAACAGTGTTGAGACGATTGAATGCATGACCTTCCATGCGTTGTGTGAAGCCGTCAAAACAAGTCGGGCATCATTCGGTGTGATGGCCATAGAGAATTCCATTGCTGGGAGCATCCTCCCCAACTACTTCCTGCTCCAGCAGTATCACTTCTTCATTGTGGGCGAGCTCTACCTGCCCATCCACCTTCACCTGATGGCGTTGCCAGGCGTCGCCATCCGTGACATCCGCACAGTTGAATCGCATCCTATGGCAATCCGTCAATGCACGGACTTTCTTCATCAGTTTGGAGATACGGTGTCCATCCGCGAAAGCGATGACACGGCCCTTTCGGCAAGAAGAATCAGTCAGTTGGGCTTAAGGGATGTGGCCGCGATTGCCAATGATCGAGCCGCGGAAAAGTATGGTCTTCTTATTCTTGAGAAGCGCATTGAAACAAACAAGAAGAATTTCACACGATTCCTGATTCTATCAAAGACCCCAGGTGTGGGTGCAGACAGCAACAAGGCATCCCTGTCATTTGAAGTGACCAACCAGGCTGGCAGCCTTGCCGATGTGCTTATGATCTTCAAAAAGCATTCCATCAATCTGACCAAGATTCAATCGATTCCTATTCTTGGCCGGCCGTGGGAATACTCCATCCATGTTGATGTCGAATGGACGGTGAGGGAGGATTACAATAAAGCCATGCAAGACGTCATGCGGCATACAAGAAACATGAACATCCTGGGTGAATACAAAAAAGGAGAGATAAAATTTTAATGCCATGATTAAGACAGCATCCCGTATCGCAGATATTGAAGAATACTACTTCAGCAAGAAGCTCGCTGAGGTCCGTGCACTTGACAAGCCAGAGGATCCTGTGATCAATTTGGGGATTGGAAGTCCCGATTTGCCACCAACGGACAAGACGATCCGGGCACTCGTTCAGGTTGCAGAACAAAAGGGAAGCCATGGCTACCAGAGCTACAAGGGAATTCCTTCGTTGCGAAAATCCATTGCGGACCAGTACGAGCGTGTTTACAACGTGACCCTTGACCCTGAGTCGATGATACTTCCTTTGATGGGTTCAAAGGAAGGCATCATGCACATTTCCATGGCCTTTCTCAATGACGGTGACGAAGCACTTGTTCCGGATCCGGGTTATCCAACCTATGCATCGGCAACAAAATTGGCGGGTGGAATGGTGAGACCATATTCCATGAAAGAGTCACAAGGTTGGGGAATCGATATCGACTCGCTTTCGCAACAGGATTTATCCAGGGTGAAGATCATGTGGGTGAATTTTCCCCATATGCCCACGGGCCGCGTGGCGTCAGGGGATGAACTCCAGGCCTTGGTAGACCTGGCCAGGGAAAATGAATTCCTTATTGTGAATGACAACCCTTATAGCCTGATATTGAATGATACACCCTTGAGCATCCTAAGCTGCAACGGTGCCGTTGACGTGGCCATGGAACTGAACTCATTAAGCAAATCGCATAATATGGCCGGATGGCGAATTGGCTGGGTGGCCGGAGGCCGACATCATATTGAAGCGGTGCTCAAAGTAAAAAGCAATATGGACTCAGGCATGTTTCTTGGACTTCAGCAAGCGGCAGTTGAAGCGCTGAAGTCAGATGACCTTTGGAACAAAAACCTCAATGCTACTTACAGAAGAAGAAAGTTATTGGCCCTGCGCATTCTTGATGCCCTGGATTGTGCCTATGCCGTGCAGCAAAGTGGCCTATTTGTGTGGGCAAAAGTCGCGGATCATGTGGATGATGTGGAAACCTGGGTAGATCGTCTCTTGTATGAGGCAAGGGTTTTTATCACGCCTGGTTTTGTATTTGGAAAGGAAGGCAAACGATATGTGAGAATATCCCTTTGCGCTTCAGAGGAATTATTGAGAGAGGCCTTGAGCCGGATAGAGGGGTGGAAGTTGCAAAATGTTGTTCCGGTAAATAAAATGACTGTCGCATGAACGTGACCATCGTAGGACTTGGTCTTATCGGCGGGTGTGCCGGTCTTGACCTGAAAAATGAACCGGGAATCCGCCGCACCGGCGTCGACTTCAAACCGGAGCATGGAACATTGGCCCTCCAACTTGGATTGGTCGATGACCTGAGGCCTGAAGGAGAAACGCTTTCAGATGCAGATGTCATTTTGCTTGCTATCCCGGTCCACTCCATCAGGGCCATGCTGCCTCAAATACTTGATGTGATGAAGCCGGGTGCAGTAGTGATTGATTTTGGCTCGACCAAGGCAGCGATATGCAAAGAGGTAGCCATACATCCCAGAAGAAGTCAATACGTTGCTGCTCATCCATTGGCCGGTACTGAAAATTCCGGACCCGCCGCCGCATGTACTGGTCTTTTTCGTGGGAAAGTCAACATTGTCTGTGAGCGCGATCGCTCAAGCCCGGACGCCATCATGGTAGCTCAAAAAGTCTTTTCAATCCTGGGCCTTCAGACAATCTTTATGGAACCTGACGACCATGACAGGCACGTCGCTTACGTGTCCCATCTTTCTCATGTGAGTTCGTTTTTGTTGGGTCAAACGGTTCTGGACATTGAGAAAGACGAGAAAAACATTTTCAACCTCGCTGGAAGCGGCTTTGCCTCCACAGTGAGATTAGCCAAGAGCTCCCCTGAAATGTGGGCCCCCATTTTTGAACAAAATGCAGAGTATCTTGGTCAGGCTTTAGCGGAATACATTATGCATTTACAGCGATTTCACTACCAATTGATGAAGCGAAACACCAGGGAACTCTATCGCGTATTGCAGGAAGCAAACACGATTCGACGTGTATTGGACCCTGCCAAAAGTATTACGCCAACTTTTCAAGAGCA
The DNA here is from genome assembly GCA_016787625.1 of Cyclobacteriaceae bacterium. Lineage (GTDB taxonomy): Bacteria > Bacteroidota > Bacteroidia > Cytophagales > Cyclobacteriaceae > ELB16-189. The sequence continues at coordinate 32,450 of JAEUUD010000011.1, read as the reverse complement.
TTCACTATGAAACCAATGACTGACAACCAACCGCAAACCATTGCCGGGACGTTTGGAGCCACAAGACCGTTTATCATCAGCGGTCCTTGCAGTGCGGAGACAGAGAATCAAATGCTCACCACGGCGAAGCTGCTTGCTGCCACCGGGAAAGTCCACGCCCTTCGTGCAGGAATCTGGAAGCCTCGTACGCGACCTGGACAATTTGAGGGCGCAGGGCAGGAGGGCCTGAATTGGCTGGCTCAGGCGAAAAATGAAACTGGCCTGCCAATTTCAACGGAAGTCGCTACGGCCGCGCATGTTGAGGCATGTCTCAAGGCTGGAGTTGACATTCTTTGGATTGGCGCCCGCACGACGGTCAATCCATTCTCTGTTCAGGAGATTGCTGACGCATTGAAAGGTGTTGACATTCCCGTGATGGTGAAGAATCCGGTAAACCCGGACATCGATCTCTGGATAGGAGCCCTCGAGCGTGTGGAGCGGGCGGGTATCAAACGCCTGGCAGCCATTCATCGTGGGTTCTCTTCTTTTGAGAAAGGACCCTTCCGCAATGCACCCATGTGGGATTTGGCGATTGAATTGAAGACACGTGTACCTGCCCTTGAACTTTTTTGTGACCCAAGTCACATTTCTGGCAATCGTGAGTTGATTGCCATGGTCGCTCAGAAAGCGCTCGACCTCGATATGTCGGGGCTGATGATTGAGAGTCATCTCAATCCCGATGCCGCATGGAGCGACGCAAAACAGCAGGTGACGCCGGCAGCTTTGGCTAACATTGTCGATGGCCTGGTGGTGAGGACGGTGACATCTGCAGATAAAAAATTCAAGGATACCCTGGGCATACTTCGCGAGCAGATCGACCATATTGACGATGAGATCATGCAGAAGATGGCCAACCGAATGAAGATCTCAAAACAGATTGGTCAATACAAGAAGGACAATCATGTTACCATCCTCCAGGTGAGTCGATGGGAAGAGATTATTCAGACGCGCGTTGCGCTGGGCAAGGCGATGGGACTGGATGAGGAATTCATGAAGGACTTGCTAAGGCTGATCCATCATGAGTCGATCCAGGTTCAAACCAGTGTCATGAATCAGTCAGACGTCAAAGTGTAGTACTGATCAATTGCTGACCGTACCGGTTGAAAAATTCTTACCTTTGCCGCTTATTGAACCTTAAATGACAGTTACAGAGACATTTCGATTCTCCACAGGTCCGGAACCGCACCGGCTCAGGACCCGCGAGATCATGGTAAAACATCCTGAGGTAAGAACATTGATCGGGAAGAATCCCATGACGGTGCTTGCCATCTTTGGCCTTGTTGGCGGAATGATCGGTGGCGCATATCTGGTGAAGGATGCATCCTGGTGGATTGTCCTCCTGGCAGCTTATCTGGGAGGAGCTTTTGCGAACCATGCTTTGTTTGTGATGATTCATGAATGCACACATCACTTACTCTTCAAGCGCAAGTCGTGGAACCTCGCCGCTGCCATCATTGCCAACCTGCCCCATACATTGCCTAGCGCCATTTCATTCGTAAGGTATCATATCAAGCATCATGCGTTTCAGGGAGTTCATGAACTCGATGGTGATCTGCCAGACTATTGGGAAGCAAAACTGATCAATCACTCTTTTTTAGGAAAGGCCCTGTGGCTCCTGTTCTTTCCGGTGTTTCAGGCCATCAGAACCATTCGCCTCAAGGAGATCAAGCCCGTCGACGGATGGATCGTGGCCAACTGGATTGTACAAGTCAGTTTTAATGTTGCCATCTGGATGCTTTTCGGCCCGAAGGCATTCTTCTTCCTGTTGTTTAGTTTTTTCTTTTCCGTCGGGCTACATCCGCTGGGTGCCCGCTGGATTCAGGAACACTATCTGACGCTTGATGAAAGGCAGGAAACATACAGTTATTACGGACCACTAAACAAAGTAGCGTTCAACGTGGGCTTCCATAATGAACACCATGACTTCCCTTCCATACCCTGGAATAAGTTGCCTGACCTGAAAAAGCAGGCGCCGGAATATTATGACTCTCTCAAAGCTCATACGTCATGGACGAAACTGTTCTTCCAGTTTCTGTTTGATAAGAACATCTCATTGTACATGCGCATCCTCCGGCAGGAGCGAGGAAAGGTCATGCTGTCCGACGAGTCTCGCCCTGATGTGGAGATGGTTGTTGAAGCACGACACTAGTCATGAAGAAACTGGTCATCGTTATTTTTCTTTGCACGACGGCAAATCTCTTGGCGCAATCTCCTACGGAGACCTATTTGCTTGAGTTGTCCAGGAAAAAATTTGAGTGGCTCATTGCAAAGAATGCCGACTCGATACAGGTGACTTTTGATGACCGGATTCAGTATGTTCACTCCAACGGATGGATTCAGTCTAAACAGGAAGTATTGGATGACATGAAAAGTGGCCGGTTGGTCTATCAACAGGTTACAGTCAAGGAGGCTATGGTAAGGGTCTACGGCAACGCGGCGGTGGTCACAGGGCTGGGTACTTTTGAAGGAATCAACAGCGGCACAGCCTTCAAACTGGACTTGCGCTACACGGAGGTTTATGTCAAAACCAGAACCCGCTGGATGCTCGCTTCCCGTCATTCCAATCGGATGCCCTAGTCTTTTGTTGTTATCAGGGCGGACCGATCACCCGTTTGGTGCCGTTGAATGTAAGATTTAGCCGTAAATTGAATAAATTTATAGGCGACACGAGTCTAATTTTGCATGTAAATTCCCTCGCATGAAGACACTCTCGTTGGCTTTCCTGATCTCAACCACCTGCCTGGCACCGGCTGTTGCACAAAATGAAGGTGGCGAACCAGACAACTATGTTGTCGTTATTGGCGCATTCTCATCGCAAAACAATGCCTCACGATTTGTGAGCCAGGCAAAGAAGTATAACATCAAGCCTATATCAGAACTGAACAAGATCCGCGGGTTGTACTACGTCTACATCATGCAAACGCCGGACAAAAGCTCGGCGGTTTCTGAAGTGATGCGCGTGCGAGGCGCCACACCATTTGCTGATGCATGGGTTTACAATGGCTCCGTGGGTGAGGTGCTGACCAAAACTCCTGAACCTGAGTCGGTCGTCGTCAAGGTTGTTGAAAAACCCGCTGAAGAAGTCAAGATCGTAGCGGTCGAGCCTCCTCCTGCTCCAGTAGTTCCTGAAAAATCCGAAGAGGAGAAAATCAAGGAAGCTGTTGAAAAAAAGACCATGATCATAAAGAAGGGTGATACAGAAACCCTCGACTATATCTTCTTCTACCGCGACGCTGCTGTACTTCGCCCTGAGTCCAAGTATGAAGTTGACAGGCTCGTACAGATCATGAAAAGTCATCCAAACGAAAAAATCCGGATCCACGGACACACCAATGGAAATGACAAGGGTAAAATCATCAAAATGAAGCCCAAATCAGCAGAGTTCTTCTCCCTTGATGGAACGGTTGAAGACTACGGTTCTGCAGAGAAGCTGTCGGAGCTTCGTGCAGCGGCTATCCGCGATTATCTGATCACCAATGGAATCAGCAGCAAGCGCATGTCCATCAAGGCATGGGGTGGTAAAAAACCTTTGTTCGCTGTTGATGACGACAAGGCGGAAGCCAATGTTCGTGTGGAGATTGAAGTATTAAGCAACCAGTAGCCCTCATCTCGTTCCTCCCTTCCTTTATCGCCGTTTCGCGGCGGTATTGAGCAATTTGCTATCTTCGAAGCACTCAAACTGCATCCTATGAAGGCTTTGAAGGTTTTACTGTGCGCATTGACTTTTGCTTCCCTTGGAACTTCAGCCCTTGCCCAGACCGCACCGGACAATCAGCACTATGTCACCATCGGTGTTTTTGCCGTGCATGAAAATGCCGTCCGGTTTACTGCCCGGGCAAATAAATTGGGATTCAATGCCCAGTATGCAATCAATGCTCCGCGCAAACTATACTATGTATACCTCCTGGAAACCCCTGACCGGAGGAAGGCTTTTTCTTTCATGATCAAAATCCGATCGGAATCAGAATACAAGGATGCATGGTTGTTTATTGGCAAACTGGGTCAGGAAGTAGTTACCGAAGTCCCGGAAGCTCCTGTGGTGATAACCCCGCCCATTGTTACTCCGCCTCCTGTAGAGGTGAAAAAGGACTCGGTGGTAGCCCCACCTCCGGTTGTCAAGGTGGATACTCCTGCAGTAAAACCGGCACCAAAGCGAGTCGTTAAAGGCAAGCTCTTTATGTTCAGGTTCCTGAACGCTGACAATGGCAATGAAATACGCGGCGAAATTCATTTTGCAGAGTCAGATAAAGCTACTCAGTATCAGGCTTTCAAGGCGGATGAAGTGATTGACCTTCCTCCTCCAAGAAATTCGGCCGGTCAGTATTTTGTTACCACGGTCGCACCGGGCTACAAGGCCTCTGAAACGACCTTCAACTTCAAAGACCCGCTGCCGGTTTCCTCGGGCACGGGATCTCAGGGAGAATTGATCATACCTTTAAGCCTGGAGCGAGCAAGGCGTGGAGATTACATTGAGTTCAACAATGTGAACTTCTACCGCAATTCGGTGGTCATGCACCCTGAATCGCAAGGTGAACTTGACGGGCTCGCCGACCTGATGAAGGAGCATACCAACTACAAAGTGAGGATACACGGTCACTGCAACGGCACGGAAGCGCGGGATATTATTACCCTTGGCACAAGCTCGAAGTACTTTGAGAGTGATGTGACCAATGTCAAGAAAAAGGGATCAGCCAAAGAACTGACGGAACTCCGCGCAGAAGCAGTTCGCAGGTACCTGGTCTCGCAAGGCGTTGCTGTTGAAAGAATGCTGACCAAAGGAGAGGGCGGTAAGATGATGGTGTATCCGCAAAACAGCGTGTACGCCAACTATAATGACCGCGTGGAAGTCGAAGTCCTCAAGCACTGACCTTAATTGGTCATTGCTTTTAGGATATCATGCTGGGTAATAATGTGAACCCGATCGGCGTCATCCCTGACAAGCAATGCCTTGTTGTTTTTGTTAAGCATGGATGACAACACATCCAACGTGGTATCCTGTGCTACAAACTGCATCGGTTTGTCCATGAGGTCACCTACGGTGCTCTCCTTGGCCACCGGATCATTGATGATTTTCTCCAGCACGCTTGCAGAAGCCAGGCTGCCCACAAATTCCGTTTTATCAACAACAGGAACCTGATCAATGCCTTCCAGGTTCATGATGCGGATGGCCTCTCCAATGCTCGCATTCCTTGCTACGGTAAAGAGACCATTCTTCTCCTTCCTTCTTGAGATGATATCGCGAGCGGATGCAAATGTCCGCTCTTCGAGAAATCCGTGATCCTTCATCCAGTTGTCGTTGTAGACTTTGTTGAGGTAACGCGTTCCATGATCGGGTAACAGAACGACCATCAGGTCATTTTTCTTTAGATGGACCCTGGCGTATTCCAGTGCTCCGTGCAATGCTGAGCCGCTACTCCAACCAACAAATAACCCTTCTTCCCTGGATAGCCTGCGTGCAGCGATAGCCCCATCTTTATCAGTGACTTTAATGAAAGAATCAATGACATCGAAATTGACATTCTTGGGGAGGATGTCCTCGCCAAATCCTTCCGTGAGGTATGGATAAATCTCATTGCGATCGAAGACGCCGGTCTCCTTGTACTTCTTAAAAACCGACCCGTACGTATCAATGCCAACCGTGACCAGGTCCGGCCTCTTTTCCTTGAGGAATTTTGCTGTGCCGCACATGGAGCCACCCGTTCCCACCGTCGCTACATAATGTGTAATCTTTCCTTCGGTCTGTTGCCAGATTTCAGGTCCTGTTGTGTCGTAATGTGCTGCCGTGTTGGACGGATTGTCGTACTGATTGGGGTAATATGAATTGGGGATATCCTTGTTGAGTTTTCGGGCCACCGAATAATAAGATCTGGGATCTTCCGGTTCTACATTGGTTGGACAAACAACAACTTCTGCCCCCACGGCTTTCAGGATGTTGATTTTTTCCTGGGATTGTTTATCGGCCATGGTAAAAATGCACTTGTAGCCCTTGGCCACTGCTGCCAAGGCAAGACCCATTCCGGTGTTGCCTGATGTGCCTTCGATGATCGTTCCTCCAGGTTTCAGTATCCCGGCTTTCTCTGCATCCTCTACCATGCGAATAGCCATCCTGTCTTTGGTGGAGTTGCCGGGATTGAAATACTCAACCTTTGCGAGAATGGTTCCCTGGATACCTTTGGTGACATGATTGAGTCGAACCATCGGGGTATTGCCAATGGTGTCAATGATGGAGTTGTAGATCATAGGATATGAAATTTCAGACTGCAAGGTACAAAAGTCCCCGATGGGGATCAGGAAGCTGCGCCCGCAAGAAGATACATGACGGCCATTCGAACAGCAACGCCGTTTTCAACCTGGTCGAGGATGATGGAGTGATGTGAATCGGCAGCATCACTGCTCAACTCAACTCCCCGGTTGATGGGACCAGGGTGCATGAGGACGATATCCTTCTTTAGCTTATCCAGGATGCCCCGATTGATACCGTAGTAAAGTGCATATTCTCTCAACGAAGGAAAGTACTTGAGCTGCTGTCGCTCAAGCTGGATGCGCAACACGTTGGCCACATCGCACCATGCCAGTGCTTTTTGTAAATCCAACTCAACACGAACGCCCAGCTTGCTGATGAACTTTGGCAGGAGGGTAGGAGGTCCGCAGACCGTGACTTCAGCGCCCAATTTGTTCAACGCGAAAATGTTGGACAGGGCAACCCGTGAATGAAGGATGTCGCCGATGATGGCCACTTTCTTGCCGGCAACCGATTTCAGTTTTTCACGAATGGAATAGGCATCCAGCAGGGCTTGTGTAGGATGCTCGTGAGTGCCGTCGCCGGCGTTGATGATATTGGCCTTGATATGGCGTGAAAGAAAATGAGGAGCTCCCGCGCTGGCATGACGCATGACGATCATGTCAACCTTCATGGCCAAAATATTGTTGACAGTATCGAGCAGGGTTTCTCCTTTTTTTACGGAACTCGTTGATGCCGAGAAGTTGATCACATCAGCAGAAAGCCTTTTCTGTGCAAGCTCGAATGAAAGCCTGGTGCGGGTAGAGTTTTCAAAAAACACATTGGCAATCGTGACGTCCCGCAGCGATGGTACTTTTTTGATCGGCCGGTTAATAACTTCCTTGAAATTGTCAGCAGTTTCGAAAATGAGTTCGATGTCTTCCCGTGTGATGTTCTTGATCCCCAACAAGTGAGGTTGACTCAGTCGAGGCATAGTCTCATTCTTTATTGATTAACCAAATTTTATCATGCTTCCTGCCACCGTCCAGTTCGACGAGTACACGTTGCGTATCCAGTGTATTGACGAATTTTCCAACGTAATCAGCTGAAATAGGTAGTTCCCTGGTTCGCTTTCTGTCAATGAGCACCAGCAATTCAACTTTTTCCGGCCTGCCAAACGCAATCATTGCATCCAGGGCCGCGCGAACAGTACGACCTGTATAAAGGACGTCATCAATAAGCACCACTTTTTTCCCTTCAATCAGGAAGGGCACTCGTGTTTCGCTCGCCTTGGGTGGTTCTTCCCGTCTCCTGAAATCATCGCGATGAAATGTGGCGTCCAGGTAGCCAAGGAGGGTCTCCTTGCCGGTTGCTTTGTCAAGCTTCTCTTTTATCCATTCTGCAAGGAAGATGCCCCTCGGCTGAAGTCCGAGCAACACTGTGTCCTCAAATTTCCCGTGATTTTCAATCAATTCCTGACAAAGGCGATCAATAGTGATGGTGAGTAGATCGGAGTCAAGAATGAGCTTTTTCTGCATGCCTGAACGCAAATATAACGGTTTATTTGCGGACTGATGAAGGCAGGCTAGTTGTAAGTGATCTTATTGATAAAGAAAACTTTCCGCGACCCCCGGCGGCCTTTGAGGGTCTGGGTGCCGTAAGCATAAAAGTACTTTCCGTACCAATTGTCCATGGTGTCGGTGTTCTCAAAGTCCCTGTCGAGTTCTTCGCCGGTTGCTCCAGGCTTCAGCTTGTCTGTGGCTTTGCCTTCCAGCACCTGATCGTCAAGAATGATCTTGGTCCGTATGGCGTTTTCAAAAAGGTACATCAGCAGAATGCGGTTGTTGGTGGGTTGAACCTTGACAAATTGCTGCAGTTGGAAAGTTTTTACATCGTTGATCTCAAAACTGTTATCCCATAGCAGCTGTCCGTCCTTGCCAAATCCGATGACCACAGCATGCGTGTATTTGTAGCCGTCAAAGACCCTGTTGGTTCGTGCCTGTGGATTGTAGTGCGGGAATCTGGGGTCGCCCATCCTTGGATAAATATAGTGGGGATAGAAAGCCTCACCGACAAGTAACAACTGGTTGTTGTACGCAATGAGATCATGAACAACAAGACGGTAGTTGAATTTCAGTTTCTTGCCTTTTATCTTTTTCCTTTCGATCCTGTCCTTCACCCGTTTTTGTTGCTTCGCTTTCATGTAGTTGAAAAAATTCTTCAGCTGCGCAAAGTTGTGATACTGTATGGCGTACTCGCCCGTTGGTTCAATGGTAGCAACAAACACGCCTCGTGAGTACTCAGTGAATCTGCCATAGACTCCGGCAACAAGCTGACGACCACCTGGCATCACCATGGACCGGCCAAAGATGAGGTGCTTGTCTTCATCGGGCTGGATCACCGTCGTTCGGACAAGTTCTCCAAAAGGATCATAGGTTCTAATCCACAGCGCCCGGCGTTTTTCGAAGTTTCTTGCGCTAACAACAATGTCGGTCGTCCCGTCGCTGTTCACTTTAATTTGATTGAGTTCTCCGGGTGAATTGAAGAAACCGGGAAGAATCCTGGAACTCTGTGATTCAAAATTGTAAAAGAGGACGAGTGGGCGGTTGTTGAAGTAACCACCGATGAGCGCCGCCTTGCTGGTAAGGACAAATTCAGTAGGATAGAATGGAATGATGTTCTTCACAGAATACATTCCGTAGTTTCCAGAACTCATGTTGACGGCAAAAATCTGAAAGTCACGGCCCAACCGCTCCCTGTCCTTGAGCAACAGAAAGAACAGATTGCCGAAAGATCTCACGTGCATCACATCGAGACGCTTGTCGATGGGAATGCTGCCTCTCCAAGTCTCATGCAGGGAAGTGTCAACCTTGATCAGTTCAACATGATCTTCCTTCCTGCCGCCCACGCGGCGGTAAGCCATCAGACCATTCTCGGCAAGGCCTGCCGTCAGGTACTTCACTTCGTCCTTTTCCTCCAGGGGTAATTCAAACCTGGCCATCTGAGCCACCTGCGCGAAGCTCACCCCCGACACGGCAATGAATGCCAGTGCAAATGCAATCCTAGTAATCAAGGCGATTGGCATAAAATACAAAACGCGATTCAACATCTTCATCAACAACAACCTTTACCCGGCGGTAGCCCCACAGATACGCATGGTTATCGTACCAGTATCGAATGCCGCCCGTTGATTCTTCTTCACTTTTGAAAAGGTCTTCCTGACGCATCAGGACAATCCCGGTTTTGCTGATCTCTGTATTGACTGACGGATCATTGTGCTCATGCTGGTACACAATCTCATTTTTCTTTTTGTATGTGAGCACGATGGAGTCCCTGGCAATAACAAAATCACTTGTCTGGTCCATCAAAGAGCGCTTCTCATCATCAAATTTCATGCTGATGCCAGCCTGGGCTTTTCCCTTTGTTCCAAATTTCACAACCACCGACTCGATCAGGCGAACCTCTGTACTCCTGGAGCTTGGTTCTGGATAATAGGGACTGTCATAGCGACCGGACCTGTTTGGATATCCGGGTGTATAAAATGGATTGTATGGGTTGTAAGAATTATTCCAGGAGGGATTGCCGTAGGGATACGCATTGACACTACTCGCAGGATGAAACACTTCTGCCAGTAGATAGAATGAGCCCCCGTGTTCTGCCAACCGGATGGGAAGAAGGTTGGCGCGGTAATTTGGTGTTTTACCTGAAGCTTTGTTTTTCGAGACCTTATCACGGATTTTCTGCGCCTTCTTCTCAGGGAGATAGTCCAGAAAGTGATCGATCGATGCAAGGTCTGTGTATGTCACCTCTTGTTCATTGAATGGATCGACGACAACGGAAAAAATACCAGCAGCCTGCTTCCCATTCCCCTCGGCATAAGTGCCCATGATCATCATCTCGTCCTGAACGAGTGTGCTGGTAATGCCGGTGAGGATGGTAAATCTTTGATCAACCTTGATCACATCATCCACCAGCAGGTTACCGTCAGGATCGTACGTTCTTACAATGAGACGATGATCATCAGGTTGCCGTGTCTCCGTCAGCAGTACGTTGAAGCTTTGATTTTGATTGGCGCGGAGGTCGAGGAGGGAAATATTTTTCGTGAATAGCCCTGGCAATACTTTTGGGTGATCACTCGAGTGATTGTAGATAAGTACAGCGGGTTCTGAATTAATATATCCACCAAACAGGGCACTGGTTCCGGCCACGGTAAAGTGGGTAAGCTGAAACGTCAAATCAAACTTTACTTTGTCAACCTGGACTTCCTGATGGTCAATGCTGAGGTTGACTAACTGAAAATTATAGTAGGTGGTTTCTGTTTCGCGAAAGAGAAGATAAAGGTGCCCTGGTGTATGTTCATATCCCACCAGTTGAAGTCGATTCTCCAGCTCCAGTTCAGTAGACCATTGCCTGGCAAGAACGGTATCCACCATCTCAATCTGCCACTTCTTTTTTCCGTGAGCGTATTTGTCTGTATCCCTGATCAGCGCAAGACCTTCTCGGCCCATCGAGATGACGTCAAAGTCTTTGTCACCTGACTTGGTGGGAATCTCCATTCGGAATGGTTGCTGAGGTTGGCCCCATCCGGTGAAGGAACCAAACAAGCAGGACACCATGAATAGTACGATGCATGTATCTCTTTTGATCAAGGCTTTTTGCTTAGCTCAAGGACCCGCTGGTATTCTGAGGCCGTGACCGGTTGAACGGACAGCCTGGCAGCCCTTACCAGGACCATTTTTTGAAGGGACTTGTCCAGTTTAATTTTTGAAAGTGCCACAGGATTCTTCAGAGGCTTGTCAGGAACAAGATCGACGGCCGTCCATGCAGGATCCTTCGGCTCGGGATAGGGCCCTTTACCGACAATGGCTATTCCGACAACGGCCTTTTGTTCACCTGTGTGATAGATCAATGCAATATCGCCTTTACTCATGGCTTTAAGGTTTCGCCTCGCCTGGAAATTGCGTACGCCATCCCAAACACCTTTACCATCACTTGCGAGGTTATCCCATGAGTAGGTCTCAGGTTCCGTCTTCAGCAGCCAATAATTCATTTGGAGTTAAATTGTGTTCTAAAGTAGCAAATTGAAGCTTCAAAAGGCGGGAATTTTATACCACTGATCAGGGTATTCTCCTGCAAAGCGTACATTTGAATTCGGCGTTTTTACATGAAAGTACTCATCATCCGGTTTTCTTCCATTGGTGACATCGTACTCACTACGCCGGTGGTCAGAACATTGAAAACACAACTCGAAGAAGTTGAACTTCATTACGCCACCAAAGAACAATACCGCGAGATCTTTGAAGCAAATCCCTACATCGACAAGATGCACTACCTCGGCGATAGGCTGAAGGTTTTGATCCACGAACTGAAACAGGAGAAGTTTGATCTTGTTATTGACCTCCATCACAATTTGCGCACACTCAGGATCAAGTATGCTCTGGGTGTGACATCCAGGAGTTTTAACAAACTCAACCTGGAAAAATGGTTGAAGGTTAATCTCAAAATAGACAAACTGCCTAATACTCACATCGTTGACCGCTATATGCAGACGGTTGATCACCTGGGTGTTCGAACAGACGCGCTGGGTCTTGACTATTTCATTCCGGAAAAGGATGAGGTCCCGCCAGAATGGCTACCCGATGGATTCCGGAGCAACTATATTGTGTATGCCATCGGCGGCCAGCATGAAACCAAGAAATTGCCGTTGACCCGGATGATTGAACTTTGTGACAAGATTAATCAGCCTGTCGTTCTCCTCGGGGGTAAAGAGGACCATGAAGCCGGCGAACGAATTGTCAGGTTTTTCGAACGAAAAGATGACGAGCAGGAGGCCGACTTAAGGTTAAAGCTCAACAAGAAAACGACGGTTTATAATGGGTGCGGTAAATTCACCCTGAATCAGTCGGCCAGCGTCATCAAGACAGCCAGGGCGGTATTCACCCATGACACGGGGCTGATGCACATTGCAGCCGCCTTTCGGAAGGAGGTTTTCAGCATTTGGGGCAACACGATTCCGGGTTTCGGCATGTACCCCTACCGGACCAAGTTTACGGTCTTTGAGAACAACCGGATTGATTGTAGACCCTGCTCCAAAATAGGCTTCAGAAAGTGCCCAAAAGGCCATTTTAAGTGCATGAATGAGGTCAATCTTGACTTTTTTCTCCATCCCGGGCCATAAAGCTGGTTTCTCTCTGCCCTGAGTCTGGATCAATACCTACTCCGTGTATGGAATATTTAGAAAATGGAGGGGAAATCCCTCAAACTATGTTGTATTTTGCGGGTTAGAATAGGCATATGATGAAGGTAAGATTGCTGGCACTATTGGTTATCCTCTTTGGCACCTCCAGTCCCCTCCTGGCGGTCGTAAAAACCTCTAACGGAGGCAATTGGAATACTGGCGGAACCTGGTCACCAGCAGGTGTACCTGGCGTGGGTGATGATGTCATTCTTGCCAGTGGAACCACCAACATGAATGTGACGACAACGGTCGCGTCACTGACCATCAACGGTACCGCCATCCTTGATTTTCCAACAAATAGTTTGACCCTTACCGTGAGTGGTACGACCACCATGAACGGTAATACCCAGATCACAGGAAATAACAACAACCGGATCCTCAACCTGCTCGGTAATTTCAATATTCCTGCTGGCGCAACCGGTTCGATTGGCGGCGTACGAGTCACTCAGGCCATTGGAGCGACATTTAATTTGGGCGGAACATTTACCCCGACCGACAATACAGGCACAAAGACTTTCGGAAACGCCATTTTTACTGATGGCTGTCTGATCGACGCCAGTGTTACAGAAAGCGTCACCATCGCAGGCAATTTATCGGTTGTGCCTGGCACACCGGGCCAGCATGCAAAAGTCGGAAGGATCACCATGATTGTGAATGGTACAACACTCGTTACGGGTTACATGGAATTTGCCAACAGCGGCACAGGGACAAAAACTTTTAACAATACAATCACCGTCGCAGCCGGCGGTACTTGGGATAATATTGTTGGCGAAGACCCTGTGGTCAACTGCAGCATTGTCAACCATGGAGTGTGGCCGCAACCTACCGGTGGAAACGGTCGATATGACGTCAATGTCGCCGGCACGTACACCTATTCCGGTACAAGAGAGATTGCGATGACGCGTCTGCGTATTCAGACTACGGCCGATGTAACCAATATCGGATCCCTCAAACTCACACAGACTGCCAATGTTGCATTGACAGTCAACGGAGGAGGAATATTCAACAATGGCGATGGTATTACACCTGCGTTCCTGACATTCACCGCGTACAACAGTGTGGTGAGTCTGGGTGGCGGTGGAAGCGTGGTGAATTTTGCCAATGCCAATAACACGGTTGAGTATGCTTCTTCGACGGATCAAAATGTTTATTCCACCACCTACGACCGCTTGATTTGTTCAGGCAACAACACGGCCACCGTTGCCGGTACGACTACGGTTAACACAGCATTGACAATTTCCGGTTCGACCTTCGTTGATGTCACCGGAGGAACGGACCTGGATGGTACTGGAACCCTGACCATGACGGGTACAAGCCGTCTTCGCATTTCTTCTGCCGGAACAGTTCCGGCCTTGACCGGCACGGGGCACTCCCTGGCTGCGGGAACAATCATTGAGTTTAACAGAGCAGGTTCACAGGTTGCTGCCAGCAGCGCGAACTACCCTTATCAGGAAGTTCGCATCAGCGGCAATGCCGGATCAGCAGTCAATTTCAATGCGGTGTCCAATATTGCAGGAAGCCTGATCCTTTCATCGGCAGGCACTTTTACCAATACGGTCAATACGCCAGCCTTAATCACGGTGACAGGAGGGATTACTTATGGGTCGTCAGCCACAACAACACTCAACACCAATCTTACCACTGGGAGTTTTGCCATCTCGTCTGGTGGATTTACCTATTCCAACCGCGTCATCACCATCAATCAGGATAATGGATTCTGGGCGGTTACAGGTGCTCCTGTCATCACTGCAGTTGGAACAGCAGAGGTGGTCTTTACCAGTGGCTTAAACCAGGAAATTGCCGGGACTACGAATGCTGTATTTCGTAACCTGACGATCAACAATGCAAACGATGTCACGGTCAATGTTGCGTCGGCTACAATCGGTGGAGCCCTTACGCTAACATCAGGCATGTTAATCACTGGTTCTAATGTTGTTGTCAGCACCGGAACCGTCGTAAGAACGTCAGGTTTCGTGTTTGGAAATCTTAGCAAGAATTATCCTGTTGGCACCACTACCCGAACTTTTGAAGTTGGAACAACCTTGGGTTACACACCACCTAGCATCACATGCACCTCGGTCACGACAACCGGTACCCTTACCGTTTCAAGTACCGATGATGATCACCCGGAAATCAATTCAGGACTTATTGAGCCCAACAATACAGTTAATCGATATTGGTCCATTACCAACAGTGGTATTGTTTTCTCCGCTTTCTCCACCGGAGCCATCGCAATTACATTTAATTTTCAGGCGGGTGATAAGGATGGGGCCTTGGATAATACAGCCATTCTGAAGTGGTACAATAACAGTACGCTGCTTTGGGCAGGTACTGACCAATTCGACGAAGTAGCTGAACAGAATCCTTCGATGACAGTAACTGCAAACATTGCGTCAAACAATGTTGGCTTTACTTTAATGAATCCGAACCAGTTACCATCAGGTCAAAAGGTGGATTTTCAGATCGGAGAGAAGATCGACCCAACCTATGTTTATAATAGACTTACGGGAGCACAAAACTGGAACAACCTGAATACCTGGATTCAGCAACGGACGGGTATCATCACACTCGTCAACCTGAATTCTACCATCACAGGGGTATCAACAAATTTCCAATCTGAGTTGGTCGTCGGTGATCAAATCATGCTCATCGGTGATCCTGCAACTGTTTATACGATCTCATCCATTGCAGCCTTTCCAACACAATCCATGGTTGTTACACCCACGCCTGCGATTTCAACCAGTGGCGGCTTTGGAAGGAAATATATACCCGGAATCAATGCGCCTACGAGCGATGTAGATGCTGTGGTTATTGGAAATACCAATCTTGCCGATGCGACAACAACTATTACACTGGATGTTGATGCACAAATTCTCACATTGGATGTCGGTTCAACAGGACGAGCGACTTCGCAGAACCTCACTCATCAGAATTCAACCAGGGATCTCATCGTACTTGCCAACGCCACGGTTGCTCAACCGGCCGGGGCAGTAACCAACGCGTGGAACATCAATGATGCTACAGCAGACGTTGGTGGTGACGTAAACATCAGTACGCCGACCAACAACACCGTAACAAGAATTTCGAGGATCAATATCACGACTGGAACATTGAGTGCGGGCAATCTCAAGTTCAGACCATTTAACCAAAATGGTCGGCAGGTTCAGGCTGTACTCAATATTTCCGGTGCAGGTACTGTCAACTTGCATGGTGCGCTTACATTCAATGGCAATCGGGGAACGCTGACCACGGCAGCAGGAAGCATATTCAATTTTGATAGAACCGTTTCAGGCCAAACCATCGGCGTTCCCTCGGCAAGCACTGCGTCGTGGGTTTACGCCAATATTCACTCCAACAACACGAGCTCAACAGGAGCTGCCTTTGGATTCACTTCGGCAGCCGCAAGCTTGACAGGCAACGTGCGTGTGCAGTCGGGCTTAATGACGGTTGCAGGTTTTGACATTGTCGGCAATGGTGGCGCAACCGTATTTGAAGTAGCCAATGGTGCTACCTTCGAGATGACCAGTGGAACTGCAGGGGTTGGCGGCTTCCCCAGTGGATTCACCACGATAACACTTGGCGCAACCAGCACCGTGATCTACAATCAAACAGCGAACACCAATCCATGGCCCGTTAGAAACACGACCTATGGCCACCTGATTATTGGACAAAATGGATCAACACGGAATTTTGAAATAGCCAATGCCACAACGGCGGTTGTTGGAGATCTTACCGTAGGAGATGGAAGCTCAACACCCAATCTGCAAGCCACCGGCACCGCCACACTCAATGTGACTGGTAATATTCTTGTTAATTCCGGATCTGATCTGGATGCAACGAACATGACCAACCTCAATCTTGGCGGCAACTGGACGAACGATGGAGTATTTACTTCTGGTAACAACACGGTTAGATTCAACAACCTGACTTCTAACGCCGTCAGAACACTCGGCGGGTCGGGTACCGATGTATTCTACAACCTGATTATCACCACTGGCGCAGCTACCAATCAGGTGCAGCTTCAGAAATCCATCGATGTCTCACAAACCTTAACCCTTACACAAGGAGGGATCGACCTCAATAGCAATACACTTCGGGTCACCAGGGGCAATACGGCCGCTATTACAAGAACCAGTGGCTATGTGAAGAGTGAAGACATCGGCGCGCCTTACGGAACACTTAGCTGGTTTGTCAATAACAACACAGGCACCTTCACCTATCCCTTTGGAAAATCCTCTACAGAGTATATTCCTGTTGTGTTCAACGTGACTTCTGCGGGTACACGTGGAGTTGGTAGTGGCTACGTTCCCATCTCCACCTATGCCACAGCTGCGTCAAACCCTCCTGGTGAATATCCTTCAACGGTGAACAACCTCAACGGAACTACAGGAGGAGCTTCAGTCACAGACCGATATTGGCTCATTACTTTGGGCTCTTCTGAGTTTGCAACGACAAGGCCTACGGCAACTGTTACATTTACTGCCCTCAATTCCGAAAAGCCAACAACATGGACGGCGATCGGTGAACCACCTACCAATACGAACTTCCTCCGTGCTCAGCGCTGGAATACAGCCAACTATTGGGATCCGGCTCAAACGAGCCCTGCCCAGACCTATGCCAACAACTCGCCGGCAGCTGGAACATTCCAGGTTGGGGTCCCTGCGGTAACCAGCTACTCCCTGGCATGGACCATTACTGACTCATCTGTTCCTCTACCGATTGAACTCGTTGAGTTTACAGCAGAAGTAAAACAAGGTATGGTTGAATTGAACTGGAAGACAGAAACAGAACAGGACAACGATTATTTTGATGTGCAGCGGACAAGCGATGGGGAGACTTTCGCAGATGTCATCCGACTCAAAGGAGCTGGCAATTCAACAAAACCGATTTCATATTCGGCGCACGATCTCCAACCGGAACCCGGTAAGCAATACTATCGCCTGAAGCAAACCGATTTCGATGGCAAGTTTACTTACTCCAAGCTAGTTGCTGTTGAGGTACCCACCTTTATGGCATGGAGAGTATATCCCAATCCAACCAATGGCCTGGATGTGCGGGTGACTTTTTCCCCCGACGACATTGGCAAGACAGCCGGCGTGCGCATTCAGGACCTCAGTGGTAAAGACCTGTTCATTAACAATGGGGTAAGACTTGAATCTGCCGAGGTAAGCATTGGATTGCGTGAACAGCTTCCTTCCGGAATGTACATCATGTCGATTGCTGTTGATCAGCAAGTCAGCCGCGTCAAGCTTGTCGTTCGATAAATTCCGCGTCAGTAGGCCCTGACAAGCCTGCCATCCATGAAATTCATGTAAGCCTGATTGGCTACGCGCATGCCTCCGGGAGTAGGATAATTACCGGTGAAGTACCAGTCCCCGCTGTGGTTGGGAATGGCCTTGTGGAGGGCTTCCACCGTTTGGAATACAACCTTGAGTTCGGCTTTCATTCCTTCAGGCCGCACGATATCTGCAATCTTATCGGATATCTCCTCATACGTAAACTGGTCGTAGAGTTGCTTGACGTGATTGATGGGTTCTGATCCTGCACGTTGACACTTTTCATATACCTCGCCGAGAAGATCGTCTTTGCCTTGCTCCTTCAGCAATTGAATCATGGCCCTGAAGGCCACAAAATCGCCCATGCGACTCATATCAATGCCGTAACAATCAGGGAACCTGATCTGTGGTGCGGAGGAGACAACGACAATACGCTTTGGCCCGAGGCGGTCCAGCAATTGAAGGATACTCTTCTCAAGCGTTGTGCCGCGAACGATAGAATCATCGATGACCACCAAAGTGTCCTTGTCCCGCTTAACCACTTCATAGGTAGTGTCGTATACGTGAGCCACCAGGTCGTCACGCTGGTCGTCATCGGTAATGAACGTGCGCAACTTGGCGTCTTTAATAACAATCTTTTCGATCCTGGGACGGAAGGACAGGATGTCTTCAAGAGAATCAACGGAAGGCTTTCCTTCCACAATCACCTCGGTCTGACGGCGTACCAGATAATTTTCAATCTCAGCCATCATCCCGTAGAATGCGGTTTCTGCCGTATTGGGTATGTAGGAGAAGATGGTGTTCTTCAGGTCAGATTGAATGGCCTTTAATACCTGTGGAACAAGCAGTTTTCCCAGCATCTTGCGTTCGCGATAGATGTCTGGATCGTTGCCGCGTGAGAAGTAAATGCGTTCAAAGCTACAGGATGTTTTTTCGCCAGCCTGTATGATGGAATGCTGCATATAGTCACCACTCTTGTCGATGACCAGCGCGTGGCCCGGCTTTACCTCCTCAATCTGGTTATACTCAACATTAAAAGCTGTCTTGATGGCCGGTTTTTCAGAAGCGACAACAACGACTTCTTCATCGGCGTAGAAATACGCAGGGCGTATTCCGTGTGGATCCCTGACAACGAACGCGGAACCTGAGCCGATCAATCCGGCCATGGTATACCCACCATCAAAGTCCTTGCATGCCCGCTTCAGGATTCGCGCCAGGTCAATTTCATTTTCAATGATGTCCGATATTTCCTGGTTGGAAAACTGATCCTTGTATTTCTCAAACTGAAACTGCACCTCTTCGTCAAGGAAGTGGCCGATCTTTTCCATGACGGTAATCGTGTCCACTTTTTCTTTAGGGTGCTGCCCGAGGTTGACAAGGATATCAAAAAGCTCATCCACGTTGGTCATATTGAAATTGCCCGCCATGACCAGGTTTCTGCTCCGCCAGTTATTCTGACGCAGAAACGGATGTACATTTTCTATGCTATTGAATCCGTGGGTGCCGTACCGGAGGTGCCCCAGCCACAATTCGCCAGAGAAGGCCAGGTTACGCTTGAGCCATTTTTCATCCCTGAATTTCTCTTTTCCTGCTTTTTGTGCCTTCCTGTACTTCTTGCCGATTTTCCTGAACAGGCTTGCAACAGGCTGGCTTTTCATGGAGCGGTACCGGCTGATATAGCGGTAGCCAGGCTCCTGATCGAGTTTAATGTTGGCAATCCCCGCACCATCCTGACCACGATTGTGCTGTTTTTCCATCAGGATGTACATTTTGTTCATCCCATAGGTCGGGCCATACTTCTCTATATAGTAAGACAGGGGCTTCCGCAACCTGACCAGGGCAATCCCGCACTCATGAAGAATGGTGTCGCTCATCGGAAATCAAAGGGCAAATTTACTTGTATTCAGCTGTACCTCCAATGAGGTGCCGAAACTTAATGCGCAGCAACCGACTTCAGGGTAGATGCAAGGGTTCCGCTCTTGGCAGTAGGTAATGTAAAATGAAATGAGGAGCCTTTGCCTGGTTCACTCTCAAGCCAGATTCTGCCCCCATTCCTTTCGATAAATTCTTTGCAAAGAATGAGGCCAAGGCCTGTTCCCTTTTCATTGGCCGTTCCCCGAGTACTGTAGCTTGAGGTTTTAGTGAACAGAAATTCCTGAATTTCCTGCTTGATCCCTGTGCCATTGTCACAAACGGATACCACAATCTCCTCGTTGGACGTTGTTGCGGTCACCCAAACACGTCCTCCAGTCTCCGTAAACTTAATGGCATTCAAAATGAGGTTTCTCAGCACGAGACTCAGGATGTTAGGATCGGCAAAACCCTGTAGATGCTGGTCAATGTGGTTCTCAAACTGTATGTTTTTGGGATAAAGATTCTGCAGAACCTCCACACTTTCCTCGACTACGTCAAAGAGGTTAACGGTCTCCGGTTGAATTTTCAGCTTGTCCATCTGAAGAAGGGTCCAATCCAGCAAATTGTTGATCAGGGTCTTGGTATGATTGAATTGCAGCCGCAGTGCCTGGGTAAGACTGGCAAATTCTTCTGGTGTGATGCCTTTCTTGTGGAGAAGGTCCAAGGTGCCGGCCAAAGCACTCATGGGAGACCGTAAATCGTGTGAAATGATAGAAAAGAACTTGTCCTTCACCTGGTTGAGCTGGTGCAATTCCATACTTCTCTTCTTGATTTCTTCCTGATGATCAAGAAGCATTTTGTTGATACGCTTCCTTCGCTGGCCGCTGCGATAAACGGTATACAACAAGATAATGGCCAGCACTGAAACGACGACGAGCACGTTCTGGACAAGCTCCTGTCGTTTGATTTCGGATGTTTGTTGCTCTTGCAACTGACTCAATGCCGCTATTTCCACGTCTTTCGTCATGGTCTGCAGCCTGATTTGGTCCTGGAGGATTTTCTCCTGCGTTGATTTACTGAATATACTGTCGCGCAAAGCGTCATGCAGCTTATGAAACTGAAGGGATTTCGCATACTCCTTCCGGATTTCATAGAGTGAAGCCAGGGCTTCATAGCCCGACAAGGTCAGATTCCTGGCATTCAGTTCCTTCGAGGTTTTCAAACTGTTTTCAAAGTGCTCCAGGGCCTCGTCATACTTTCCAATCTTGGCTTGGACCCGTCCGGTTCCAAGATCACACTGCGCCAGAAGAAATTTATTGGTACTGCTTAGTTGACCAATCCTTATCGAGTCGAAGTATGTAAGGGATTTCTGAAAGTCACCTTTATCCAGATACAGGTTGGCCAGGTGTATTTTGATTCTGGGAAGCAGGAAGCGGATTTTGCGTCTCCGGGCTTCTGAGGCAGCCATGAGTAGATTTTCTTCAGCCTTTATATAGTTGTCTTGCTTGCGATACAATTCACCAAGTTCGTCGTGGGTGTATGCCGGACCATCAGCATCGTCAATAGCTTCACTCAATACGGAAGACGCCATTAGGTGCTTGTAGGCAATATCATATTGACCGAGTTCACGAAACAAGGTGCCCAGGTTGTGCAGTGCCACGAGCATCGTCAGAGAATCAATCCTCCCACGGCCTGATCTGAAAGTTTTAGCAATCAAATAACTGCGCATCAGATAAACGTAGGCATCGTCGTATTCTCCAAGATCCCTGAAGTCTGCGCCGATATCCGTGTATGCTTTGGCCAGGTTGCTGCTGTCCTTTTCCTGAGCATATAGTGCGGCACACCTTAGATCGTATCGCAACGCATCAGCATAATCTCCTTCCATCGTCTCCAGGAACGCCTGTCGCAGGTAAGCTCTTCCTCTTGCCCAGTTGCCCAGACGGTCGGCCAGGACGCTGGCCTCGTTGGCATAGTTGCGTGACTTCGCATAGTCACTAAACTCCGACTCGGTCGATAAGGCGAGCAACAGTTGAAGCCTGATGGAATCATTGCTTTCTTTTTCAAGGGCTTTGGTAAGACTGTCCAGTGACAGTTGACCAAAGGCTGCACCAGTGATAAACATCAGCGAGATGATCATGCCAAAAAGCGAGGCTCGTGATCGTCCGTGTGCAGGAAAACCATTGTGCAATGCTCTTTGAATCGCAGGAGATTGCTGAGTCATCAAGATGAATGGATTAAAGCTGAATAATCAGAGGAAATTCAACCCTCAAAGATGACAGATTATTTGTTTTGAAAATCTTCAAAAAACTGCAAAACCCTACATCCTGGCATTAGCCCCAAAGCGCGTATTTCTCCAGGTGTACGGATTCCCTGAAAAACTGCTTGGTAGAGGCTTCGAATGATTCTGTATAATCAGAAACGAGAAAATGATCTGGAGCCGACCTTTTTACGTTGAGGAGCCCTGCTTGTCTGAGGTAGTCGCGCAACGATTGGGCGACGACCTCTGATGAGTCGAGCACGGCAATTCGTTTCGAGAAGAAAGAGGCAATCTCTTCTTTGACCAATGGGTAGTGGGTGCAGCCCAATACCAGTGCTTCAATGCCTTTCAGGTGAGGATCATCAAGGTATTCGTGAATGATCTTGTCGCTGATCTGGTTGTTGAAAAATCCTTCTTCGATCATCGGTACGAGCAGTGGTGTAGCCAATGACTTCAGTGTTATACCAGCTTGCCTCGCATTGATTTTTTCGGCATAGATACCTGATTGGATCGTGCGCCTCGTTCCAATAAGTCCAACAGATTGATTGGCGAATTTCCCAACGACGAGGTCCACCATGGGATCGATGACATTGATCACTTCAACAGAGCGATGGACATATTCTTTCAACAGGTTGTAGGCTGCTGAGCTGGCAGAGTTACAAGCGATCACAATGACCTTGCACTGTCGGCGAAGGAGCACATCAGCAATTTTCACCGAGTATGCCTGGATGGCGGCTTCTGATTTGTCGCCGTACGGAAGGTGTGCCGTATCCCCAAAATAGAGCAGGCTCTCTTCGGGCATCAGCGTTCTGATTGCGTGAGCCACGGTCAAGCCGCCGATGCCACTGTCGAATATGCCGATCGGTTGCTCCTTGTTTATCTGCATGCCGCAAATTCGTTACTTGGTTCGGATAGTCCGCAACTAAAGTCGTTTTTTGTATTATTGTGTTCACTTAACTGACAAAGTATGGCCTACAACCTCCTTCGCGGAAAACGCGGAATTATCTTCGGAGCCCTTGATGAAAATTCAATTGCGTGGAAGACGGCTCTCCGCGTGAGGGATGAGGGCGGGCAGTTTACCCTGACCAATGCACCCATCGCCATGCGCATGGGCAAAATCAAGGAATTGGGTACCCAATGCAATGCGGAGATCATTCCGGCAGATGCAACGTCTGAGGCGGATTTGAATACCCTGTTTACCCGTTCCATGGAAGTACTTGGCGGTAAACTGGATTTTGTACTCCATTCCATCGGCATGAGCCCTAATGTCAGGAAGGACAGGCCGTACGGTGACCTTAACTATGAGTGGTTTTTAAAGACACTCGACATCTCGGGTCTCTCTTTTCATAAGGTACTGCAGACAGCTGAGAAGACCGATGCTATGAACGAGTGGGGATCCATCCTTGCCCTGACCTATATCGCCGCACAACGAAGCTATCCTGATTATTCTGATATGGCGCAGGCAAAGTCAGTGCTGGAATCCATAGCAAGAAGCTACGGACATCGCTTTGGCAAGTTGAAGAAGGTACGCGTCAATACCATTTCGCAGTCTCCTACCATGACAACAGCAGGGGCCGGCATCAGCGGATTTGATGTTTTCTTTGATTATGCGAAAATGATGTCGCCGCTCGGCAATGCCAGCGCAGAAGACTGCGCCAATTACATTACCTTGATGTTTTCCGATTACAGCCGGATGGTCACGATGCAAAACCTGATGCATGACGGTGGCTTTTCTACGACGGGTATCACCGATGAACTCGTTGAAAGACTGAAGAAGTAAGCGCATACCCGGATGGTCTCCTTTCCCGGGTGCAAAATCAACCTTGGACTTCAGGTAGTATCCCGGAGACCAGACGGTTATCACAATATCAATACCTGCTTCTTCCCTTTAGCATGGTCTGATGTGCTGGAGATTTTACCAGCCCCGACGTTTTCATTCAGCCAAACCGGATTGACAATACCTGGTGATACGGATGATAACCTCTGTGTTAAGGCCTATCAGCTGCTGAAGAAGGATTTCAAGTTGCCGCCGATCCAGATGCATCTGCACAAGGTCGTTCCACTTGGGGCAGGATTGGGCGGCGGTTCGGCCGACGGGGCGCATACCCTGATGATGTTGAACAAGACGTTTCAACTCAACATCTCCAATGATCAGCTGCTTCACTATGCTTCGATGCTTGGGAGTGATTGTGCTTTTTTTATTGGCAGCCGTCCAGCCCTTGGAACGGGAAGGGGAGAGGTGCTTACGGACCTTGACATCTCGCTCAAAGGATATTATTTGACCGTGATTGTACCGGCCATACACGTTGCTACTGCCGACGCCTACCGAAGGGTTGTACCGAAGGAGCCCGCAGAAGCATTGCGTACCATTGTCTCTTCACCCGTTACTCAATGGAAGACGAGACTGCTGAATGACTTCGAGCCATCAATGTTTCAGCAGCATTCAGCAATTGGAAAGTTGAAAGCTGCGCTCTACGATGCGGGAGCCATTTATGCGGCGATGAGCGGATCGGGTTCGGCTGTGTATGGGATTTTCACCGGGAGTACTTCCCTCGAAACGATACGAGGTTCAATGCCTGGATGGTCAGGATGGATTTAATTTCCTCTTGATAAACGGATAAGCAACGACGGCACACAGAATCATAAAGGTGCCGATGTAAAAATTCAACTGCATTTTCTCAGCCTCACCAAAGACAATCAGTGCCATTAATATGCCGTAGACGGGCTCCAGGTTGAGGGTAAGCTGAAAGAGAAACACGCTGATGCGTTTGAAGAGTTCTACAGCTGCTGAGTATGCATACACCGTGCAGAGCCATGCCAGCACCAGGATCCACAGCCAGTCATAGCCTCTTGGCATGAGTTGCAGGGCATGTCCTTCTGCCCAGTATTCTGAATACAGTGGCAGAAAGAGCCCAATGGCCAGCGCGGCACTTATCATTTCATAATAGGTAATAACGTAGGAGTCGACTCGCGCAACGAGCCGGGCGTTGATGATGGCAAAGATGGCGCAGGTGAGTCCCGATGCAATACCGACGATCAGTCCGAGGGAATAATTGAATTCAGAACCGAAAATGATGAGCAGCCCAGCGAGGACAAAAAGCCCAAGAAAAACCTCAATCAGGTTGATCTTCCTTCTGTTGATCAACGGATCCAGAAAAGCTGTCCAGAAGCTGGCGGTAGCAAACCCGACCAGGCTTACCGACACATTGGCGATACGACCTGAAATGAAAAACGTAAGCCAGTGAATGCCGACAATGAGGCCTGTGAGGAGAAGGGTAATCCGGTCGGCAGGAGAAACGCGGGTCGATTTTTTTGACAAGTGGAGAAACACATACATGCCTGCTGCTGCAAACAATGTCCTGAAGAACACCATCTCTACCGCAGGAATGGAGATGAGTTTCCCGAGGATGCCTGTGAATCCAAAGAGGATGACGATGAAGTGAAGCCGGATGTAGTCGTTGGTGGAATGGCTCATCGTGGAGTGTACCGGTAAAGAACGCCGGAGATGACGATGAAGATCAGGTTGGGTGTCCACGCGGCAACCACAGGATGCATACTTCCGGTTTCCGCAAAGGACCGTGTGAGGAGGAAGAAGAGAATGAAGACAAATGCCAGCACAAACCCAAGGGCGATCTGGAGACCTGTTCCTCCCCGGCTTTTCCGTGAAGAGACCGTAACCCCCATAAAGACGAGGATGAAGGTCGTGAATGGCGCAGCGAAACGGATCTGCTTGTCGACCTCATACATCTGTACGCCGGAGGCGCCTCTGAACTTCAGTTTGTTGATGTGCTCGAACAGCTCAGGCGTCGTCATGCCCTCGTAACTTCGCTCCTGGGCTTCGAAATCCTTTGGTGAAATGGCAAGTGCGGTATCCAGTGAGTTACCTGATGTCAGAAACTGAATGCTGTCCGGGTTTTTCGTAGAAGCAAAAATGTCGTTCACCTTGTGAATTTTCCACAACCTGAGGGTCCAGGTATGCTTGGCTGTGTCCCAGGTAATATTCTCAGCGGTGAGTTTTTCTATAAGAACATTCTTATCAAATCGCTCGAGGCTGAACTGGTAACCCTGATTCGAAACATTGTTGTAGTTCTGGATAAACAAGTACACCTGAGGTGCGACCTGCAGGTGAATGTTGCGAGCATCGAAATAATACCGGTTGTTGAAGTACTGCAGCTCGAAAGCCAACCTTGACTTGGTGGCACGGGGGATCACCCAACCGTTGAGCACAAAACTGATAGAGGCCACGACGAGGGATGCGATGAGATAGGGCAGCAGCATGCGACGGAAGCTCACGCCGCTGCTGAGAATGGAAATGATCTCCGTATGCCCGGCCATCCGTGACGTAACATAAATGATGGCGATAAAGATGGTAATGGGTGTGATGAGGCCTGCAATCCATGGAATGAAATCCAGATAGTACCCAAGAATGGCGTTGAAGTCGAGGTTGTTCTTGGAGAACTTGTCCATCTTCTCGGTGACATCGATCACGGTGATGATGGCCATGAGGATCAAGACCACAAAGAAGAAGGTTGAAAGGACCTTCTTCAGGATGTACCGGTCTATAATCTTCAATGTCATCTTAAGGGGAATTGCTTTATAGTCTTTGAGAAACTGTTTTTACCATTTTTTCTTTCCAGGATGCAAAGGTACCTGCTTCGATCTGTCTCCTGGCATTTTCAACCAACCACAGGTAGAAGGTCAGGTTATGGATAGAAGCAATTTGCGCGCCTAAAATTTCCTTGCTGATGATCAGGTGCCTCAGGTAAGCTTTGGTATGCTGGGTGCTCACATAACCACCCAGATTATCGTCTATGGGAGTGAGGTCATCCTTCCATTTTTCGTTTCTAATGTTAATAATACCCTGGGTAGTAAATAGCATGCCGTTGCGGGCATTCCTCGTCGGCATCACACAGTCGAACATATCCACACCAAGGGCAATGGACTCAAGAATGTTCTCCGGTGTGCCAACGCCCATGAGATAGCGTGGTTTCTCCGAAGGAAGAATGGAGCAGACCAGCTCCGTCATTGCATACATGTCTTCAGCGGGCTCGCCAACCGACAAACCTCCGATGGCGTTCCCTGATTGATTTTGTGATGCGATGAACTCGGCAGAAGTTCTCCGTAAGTCAGGATACGTGCTCCCCTGAACAATAGGAAACAGCACTTGCTCGTAGCCGTACAACGGCTCCGTTTGATTGATTCGCGTGACGCAGCGCTCGAGCCAGTCGTGGGTGATCTTCAACGATTTTCTCGCATAGTCGTACTCACAGGGGTATGGAGTACACTCATCAAATGCCATAATGATGTCCGCACCGATCTTACGCTGAATGTCCATGACACCTTCCGGCGAAAAAATGTGACGTGACCCGTCAATGTGTGATTTGAACGTGACGCCTTCCCTTGTGATCTTTCTGTTTTCTGAAAGGGAGTAAACCTGGTAGCCACCGCTGTCGGTCAGCATGGGACGGTCCCAACTGATGAAACGGTGCAGGCCTCCCGACTGTTGAAGCAAATCCAGGCCGGGACGGAGGTAAAGGTGGTACGTATTTCCAAGGATGATTTTAGCGTTCACATCATGCATCAGCTCCCGTTGCTGCACCGCCTTGACTGACCCAGCCGTGCCTACAGGCATGAAGATAGGAGTAGGGATCTCACCATGGGGTGTGGAAATGGTTCCCGCTCGTGCCTTTGATGCTGCGTCCCTGTGATGTATTTCAAATTTCATCCCCGCAAATATAAGGTTCCATGCACCAGTGAAAGAGCAATTTGCCTTCATGAAATACAATTCAATGGTCATCCTGCAGGATTTCATCCTATCTTTGGGCGCCCTTTAACTTCATTGCTTTGTCGATCCTTCTCATTGCAGCCGGCTGGGGAATCATAGCCATTCAGCTCATTTATATTATCTGCTTCCTGGCGGGCTTTCGCCGCAAGGCTCACGCTACAGGCCTGGCAACACCTCCGGTGTCTGTTATTGTCTGTGCGCACGATGAGGAGGCCAACCTCAGGGAATTACTTCCGCAACTGCTCAGGCAAGACTATCCCAACTTTGAGGTCATCGTGGTGGAAGATCGATCCAACGATCACACGTATGACTTCCTCCTTCAATTTTGTCAGGAACATCCCAAGGTCAAGATGGTTCGCGTGAACTACCTGCCTGAACACATCACAGGAAAGAAATTTGCTCTCACACTCGGCGTCAAAGCTGCTCGTCACGATTGGGTTCTGCTAACCGATGCCGATTGTCGCCCGGCCAGTGACCAGTGGATTCGATGTATGGCGTCGAGCATGGAAGGACAACGACAGATTGTCCTCGGGTATTCACCGTACATGGTTCGCAAAGGCTACCTGAATGTGTTCATCCGATTCGAATCATTGATAACCAGCATCCAGTTTATCGGCTGGGCGCTGCTGGGTAAGCCGTACATGGGTACTGGTAGAAACCTGGCGTACCAGAAGTCGCTATTCCTGAACAACAAGGGATTTAACAAACATCTCTCGGTGACCGGTGGTGATGACGACCTTTTTGTCAACCAGCACGCAAGCGCATCAAACGTTGCCGTCAGCATCGGTGAGCAATCCATGATATGGTCAGTACCCAAGGAAACGTGGAAGTCATTTCTTCATCAGAAGCTTCGTCACCTGGCCGTGGGAAAACGCTACAGATTTTTCGACAAACTCAGGCTGGGAGTTTTTTCTATCACCTGGATTCTGACTTGGTTGCTTGTTCTGCCACTTTCGGTGCAGTCATTTTCTTCGATGAGTTTTATGTGGACGGGTCTGATTGTACGTGAACTAATGCTCATGTTGCTTATCCACCGTGCATCCCGGAAACTGGGGGACGCCTTTGAGGCGTGGAAAACCCCCTTTTTAGATTTTAACTATGCCATTTACTATCTTGGAACGGGCCTTGTGGCGTTAGTATCCAAAAGAATTCGATGGAAGATTTAGAAAACCGCTTTTCGTCCAAAGCACTGGAGGATTTTGAGTTGATTGACAGGGCCGTAGGTGGTGACGACAAGGCTTTTGCCAAATTATTGCAGCGTTACAAGCGTCCTGTATACCACATGATTCTCAAGATGGTTCGTAACGTCGACGATGCTGAAGATCTCATGATCGAATCGTTTGCCAAAGCGTTCCGTAGCCTGCATCGTTTCAAAAAGGACTTTACATTCAGCACGTGGCTGTTCAGAATCGCCACCAACAACACGATTGACTACATCCGCAAGAAGAAAATCAATACACTCAGCATTGAGAATACCTACACCGACGACGACGGGCAGTCGGTATCCATCGATGTTCCGGACCGCAATCCCGATCCTCAGGAGGAAACCATCAAACTACAGAAGGAAGAACTCATGCAGGTATTTGTTGGAATGTTGCCAGCCAAATACCAGAAGCTCGTTCGCCTACGCTACTTCAATGAGCTATCCTATGAAGAGATTGCTGTGGAGCTGGATGCACCGCTTGGAACAGTCAAGGCGCAGCTTCACCGTGCCAGGGAACTCATGTACGACATGGTGAAAAACAAGAAGGAGCACATCTAAGTGCTTATTTGTCCAGTCGGTCCAGCCAGTGGATAATGTTCAGTAGAAATTGAGGGTTTTGTTTTGCATCCGGAGCGTTCATGCCCATCCGGGTTTTTCCTCCTTGAATCTGTGCGGAGAACATGGCCGCTTCTCCAAAGACAACAATCCTGCCTTTACCAAAGTCCATACATGCTCCCTGGACGAGTCCCTTGGCGGGAAGCTTCTCGCAATCCTTGTCGAATTGCCAGGCCACCTGTGACATCAGCAATTCAAAACTGTCGTCAAGAACGATGAGTGGTGTGGCGCCATCGGGGACGGAGAACGCTTCGCCGGTAAACGTGCGAACAGATGTGATGCTCTCGGCTTGATTTCTTCCCCTCGTGATAAAGTGATCGCCAAGTCCTTTTCCTGGCGTGAAGATATCGGGTATCGTCAGCGCGTTGGCAATGGTGGGATCATCAACCTGCTTCCTCATGGCAAAGCCATTGTAAAGTGTAAAGCCGAATGCTGCTGCCAAATCTTCGGCTGCTCCGGGAAACGGCATGTGATCGGCGATGAGGAACAGAGAACCACCTTGCTTCACCCAATGGGCTACCGCACCGATCTCTTCAGGCATGAAAGCCGAAGGTGTCGGCAGCGACCAGTCGGAATCATTCCGCTCATGGAGGGCGTTGGCGATGACCAGCACACGCGCTGGTTTAATGTTGTCAGCAGTGAATCTTTCTGAAAGCCCTTTCACAACATATCCGTCGCGGCGCAGAAAATCGCTGAATGGCATGTAGCGACCTGTTGTTGTATGGAAGTTGTGGTGCCCTTCATCCAGGAGGATGAGTGGACCTTTTCCTTCAGGATAACCGGGCTTCAGGATTTCATATAGAAAAAGCGTATCGGCAACCTGCTGTGCACTTAAAGTTAAGGAGGCCAGGCATAGCAAGGCGGCACAGATGGTTCTCATGACTTCAGGGTTTTTCTTCAATGGAAAGATACACCTCTCCGTGGATCGGTTTACCATCGGCGGTAATGCCGTCGACGACAACCCTGTACATTCCTGGAAGATCAGCAGCAAAAAAGGTCACTTCGGCTTTACCATTGGCAGATGTCTGGACATCGGGATTCCAATAGATGGTTGCACGATAGTCACCTGCAGTGGCGTCTGTTGTCGGATTCGAATAGTCCGGTGCCTGGAATTTTCTTACCCGGGAAAACCCTGGAAGTTTGATGGTCTGGAAGTTGGGATCCGTCGTATCGGCTGAGAGACCAGACTTGGTATACACGGCGATAACGCCGTTGGCTCCTTGCGAGCCGTACAACACATTGATTCGGGAAGTAAACTCAATCGATTCAACGATGTTCGGGTCGATGGCCAATAGCGTTTGGCCTGGATCTCCGCCCATGGGAATATCATTGACTGTTACCAGCGGCGTAACCGGGCCAATGATGGAGTTTGCCTGCGCACGGGAAAAAAGAACGGTCGCATCAACCGGATTGACAACCAGCCCGGGCACCTTGCCAACGAGCGCCCACAACAGGTTGGCTGAATTGATATTGAGTTGCTTGGCCGTGAGTGTGCGATCGGCACGTCCATAAGGCCGTTTCTTGGCACGCTCGACGTCATCGTTATTGATTCTCGAAGCCTTGACAGCCACTTCGTCCAGAAGGGTGTTGTCTTTTGGAACTTCATAATCAGAGAAGATGCGTTGTATGGATCCCACCTCAACAACCTTCAGCGGAGCCACCACGGGAGCATGAAACGCAGGTTCTTCGCGGGGAAGTACAATCACCTTTCCGTATGGCTTGCCTTTCGCCTTGTCGGACTTGTAAGAAAACCTGGCGCTATCGGTAAACTGCAGTCCGGTTTGCCAGAACATACCATCTTCTCCTGTTTCGGCATAAAGCACATCGCCTGTTTTCCACTGAATGAAATTGAGCTGGGTTTTTTCACCGATACCTTTATTGTTGAGAAACTTGCCGTAAAAACTGATACCCTTCTCATTTCTGTACTTGAGGTCGTTGATCTTTGCAATGCTCTTGCCATCAATGGGGTAGTTCTTCATGATGGATGTGGCTTCCGGAATGGGTATAACCTGGGCGGCATCCGTCACAGCCACCGACAGGTTGCTTGGACCAGCGCCCTCACTTCCATTGACGGAAAACTCGAGGGTGATGAGCTCCCGTGGATGATACTTATCTTTTTTCGGAGTGATGACGACCGTTTGATGTTCGGAGAGTGGCTGCTGCTGAACTGGATCAGCCTTGTCCGTCATCTTCATCACATGCAATGGCTTTGTGAACAGGTGGGCATCTCCAAAATTCTGCTGAAGGGATGTGAATGCCCGTAGATGATAAATGCCAGGAGGAATGGAGTCGGGCAGGATAAAGTCACCGTGCGATGTCCCTCTCTCAATGCGATACATGCGATGATTCAGTGCCTCATGTTCCGGATTCAGTAACTCGACATGAAGGACATCACTGAGTGAATCGCGCCACGCCTCGCTGTAATAGTTGAGATAGGCTTTGAACCAAAGGGGTTCTCCGGGATAATAGTAAGGCTTGTCTGTTTGAACATACACCTGCTCGTAGAAATTCTTGAGAGCCTCAGCATAGCTTGATTCCACATCACCGGATATGGGCAGATAGTCAACAGGTAGCTGGTGTGCGAGACTTGGTTGGCTCATGGCTCCACTGGTTTGAAGGGCCTGGCTATTCAAGAGTATTCCGAGTTTATTAAAATCGAGGGGCGTCGTTGCTGTCAGGGTGCTGGTCTTGTCCAGGAATTTAACCGTGAGCGGACCATCCGGTTTCATGCGGAAGTAGCCTGCAATGGATGATGGCGTCACCATCTGAGTCATGTCAACAGCGTTGCCCGCTACATCTGTCACAGTGAATCCCTCCTGGCTTGCCTTTCCTACAGCCAAGGCCATAAGTAAGTGACGCAGGCTTCCGCGATAGAGCGCCATCCTTGTCTTTTCGTAAGCGATATTTTGGTTGACGTCAGACAGTTGGTACTCCTGGTAGCAAAGGGCCGCTGTTGAAGCAT
>JAEUUD010000119.1 GCA_016787625.1 Cyclobacteriaceae bacterium | reverse complement strand
ACATTCGAGGAGAATTTCTTCATGATGGCCGACAGCAATTTTTTTGAAGTATTCAGCATTCCATTGTTGAAGGGTGAAGCAAGCCAGGTACTGAAGAACGCAAATCAGGTCGTATTGACGGAGGAGACGGCTAAGCGCTACTTTGGAGATGAAGATCCCATCGGGAAAACCATCCAGTCTGATGTTGGCGAATTTAAAGTGACGGGAATTTGCGGCAATGTTCCCGACAACTCACACTTCAAGTTTGACTTTCTTGGAAGCACAAGCACATTCGGGTTTTTCAGAAGGGAAAACTTCAGGTCGTTTTCTGCACACGTATATATCTTGACAAAGCCGAATACAGATTTCAAAGTTCTTGAAAGCAAGATTCCCCAACTCGTCGACAAGTATGCAGCAGCCCAGATCGAAAGGGAACTCCGTCAATCATGGGCCGACTATACCAAAGCGGGGAACGGCTACCGCTACATTCTGCAGCCACTTCAATCCATCCATCTTGATCCGACGAACGTCGAAGCGACAGCCAGACCGGGAGGAAATCTCATGTACATCTATATCCTGAGCGGAATTGCTGTACTCGTGCTGGTGATCGCATGCATTAATTTCATGAACCTGGCTACTGCACGATCTGCTGAACGCGCAAGGGAAGTCGGCGTCCGTAAGACCATGGGCTCTCACCGGCAACAATTGGTGATTCAATTCCTTGTCGAAGCCATACTCCTGGCATTTATTGGGATGATGATTGCCGTTGTGATGGTGGTTGTGTTGCTTCCTTCATTCAACAATCTGGCCGAGAAACAACTGGTACTTCAATTTGCACCTGAGCTGGTCATTGGCCTGATTGGATTTGCAACACTGGTGGGACTGTTGGCAGGACTTTATCCTGCATTCGTTCTTTCCGGATTCAATCCGGTTGTGGTGATGAAGGGCAATTTTTCCAGCAGTTCCTCAGGATCGTGGATGCGAAACGGTCTGGTGGTGTTCCAATTTACCATTTCCATTGTGCTCATCGTGTCCACCATCATCGTTCAGCGGCAGCTGGCCTATATTCAAAGCGCTTCGTTGGGCTATAGTAAGGAAAACGCGGTTGTGATCGACCGTGCTTTTGCACTCAGGGGTCAATACAAAACATTTATGGATGAGTTGAGACGACTTCCCAATGTACGCAACGTGGCAGGCGGGTCCGCCATGCTCGGATCGGGTCAGAATTTTTTCGGTCAGACATTCCAGCAGGATGGTGTTACCGAAGTGCTGACAACCAAAAGCATGGTAGTGGATGATGACTACATCACCACCATGGGTATTGAAATCGTTGATGGCAGAGGATTCTCTGAAGAGTCGCACGATTCACTTTCCATTCTCCTCAACGAACGGGCGGTGAAAACCTTTGGTCTGAAAAATCCGGTAGGCACCAAAATGTCCAGCGCACCATTTGGCAATGAAATGAGGATGTTCACCGTCATAGGCGTGATTCGGGATTTTAATTTTCAAACGTTGAAAGATCCGATAACCCCGTTGTCATTGCTCAGTACGGAAATCGGCGGAAGACAAAATGCCAACCAATTCATCACGGTGCGTGTCGAATCGAAGGAACTTGTGAAAACCACCGCGGCCATCGAGGAACAATGGAAGCGATTTGTTCCCAATGAGCCGTTTAAGTTCTCCTATCAGGATGAGTTCCTTCAAAGGCAGTACCTGTTTGAAGTTCGCACTGGAAAAATCTTCGCTGTATTTTCCGGCCTGGCAATCATCATCGCCTGCGTGGGGTTGTTCGGACTATCTGCCTATACCGCGAGCCTAAGAACAAAAGAGATAGGAATTCGCAAAGTAATGGGCGCTACAGTCTCGAGCGTCACGCTGCTTCTTTCCAAAGATTTCACGAAACTTGTCCTGATTGCTTTCCTGGTGGCATCTCCAGTTGCCTGGTGGCTGATCGACCAATGGCTGAATGGGTTTGCGTTCCGGGTAAAGGTTGGCTTGGATTCATTCCTCATTGCCGGCGTCATGGCGGTAGCCATTGCGCTGATTACAGTCAGCTATCAGTCGATCAAGGCTGCCATGGTGAATCCCATTAAATCTCTAAGAAGGGAATAACAGGCCGAATGATGTAACATACAGGCTTTTGAAAGGTATATAGCAGAGGCAGAAATCAGTTTCAACAGAAATACCATGTTTACCAACTTTCTCCGCATCGCCATCCGAAACTTGTTTAAGCAGAGGATATATACATTCATCAACATCATCGGCCTCGCCGTGAGCATCACGGCGTGTCTTCTTATCGTGCTGTATGTTCGGCATGAGACATCCTACGATACTTTTGTTGCCGACGGCGATCGCATTTATAAGCTTGGACTTGAGCGCAAGTATCCCAATCATGCGACATTCTTCTCGGCAGTACCCGATGGATATGCGGGTGCCATGAGGCGTGATTTCCCTGAAGTGGAAAACACGTTGCATCTCCTGGGGCCTCAGAACGATGTGCCCATCACCTACGAAGTACCAGGAAAGGATGCTAAGACATTTGAAGAAGACAATATCTACTTCGCCGACTCTACTTTCTTCGATTTCTTTCCCGTCGAGCTGATCAAAGGTGACAGAAAGACGGCGCTGGCTGTACCCAATCAGATTATCATCAGCCAGGCTGTCGCGACCCGCTTTTTTGACAAAGAGGACCCCATCGACAAAACGCTGCGAGGAAACTTCGGCGAGTTCAAGGTGACGGGAGTGTTTGACAAGTGGCCGGAAAATTCTCACATCCAGTTTGAGATGATGGCCTCTTTCAACTCGGCGCTGTTTTTCAATCGCGAAAACTATATCAGTTTCAATTCGCACACGTACATCAAGCTCAAACCCGGGTCCAACGCTGCGTCCCTCGAGGCCAAATTCCCGAAGATGGTGGACACGTATGCGTCAGCGCAAATCGAACGCGAGTTGCGCCAGAGCTGGGAGGATTACAGAAAAGCAGGAAATGGATACCGGTATTTTCTTCAACCATTAGCATCCATTCACCTGGACCCCACCAATCTTGAGTTTACCACCACGCCGAGCGGCAACAAGCGATATGTGCTGGGCCTTACGCTGATTGCAGGACTGATTCTGGTGATCGCGTGTATCAATTTTATGAACCTGGCCACAGCTCGTTCCGCTTCACGGGCAAGGGAAGTGGGATTGCGCAAAGTGATGGGATCAGTCCGCAATCAGCTCATCATACAATTTTTACTGGAAGCCATTTTGCTGGCGCTGATCAGCACGCTGCTGGCCATTGGCGCAACGTACCTCTTGTTACCTCCATTCAATCTGCTTGTCGAGAAGAACCTTCATTTCCTTTTGGATGCCACAGTCGTTCTTGGTCTGGCCTTGTTTGCCCTGATCGTTGGAATACTCGCCGGACTGTATCCCGCTTTCGTACTATCGTCTTTCAATCCCGTAGAGGTGATGCGGGGATCATTTGGCCGTAGTTCAAAAGGACTGATGCTCAGGAATGGCCTTGTTGTTTTTCAGTTTATGATTTCAGTGTTTCTCATCGTGGCTACCCTGTTGGTAGGCCGTCAGATGACCTTCATGCAGAATAAAGATCTTGGCTTCAACAAGGAAGAAGTCATCATGGTCGACCGGGCTTTTGCCCTTGGTGATAATACAGAACCATTTCTGGACAAAGTGCGGCAAATGCCAGAGGTAACGGCAGCAGCACGAACCAGTGCGAGGGTTGGAAACCGCGATGACGTCTTTGGTCAGATGTTTCAGCCAGCAGGCTCCACCGAGGTACTCACGGTGAAGTCAATGCTCATGGATGACGATTTTGCTTCGATGATTGACTTCCGGATCAAGGATGGAAGATTCTTCTCAAAAGAAACTTCTGATTCGCTGAACATCGTGCTCAATGAAACGGCTGTGAAAACCCTGGGCTTGAAAGATCCGGTCGGACAAAAGCTGAGCAACTCAGACTTGTTTCGTGGCAACGAGAACCTTCAGAAGGAACGATTGTTTACGATCATCGGTGTTGTGAATAACTTTCATTTTCAATCCTTGCGCGATGAGATTACACCACTGGTGATTTTCAGCTATGAGGTATTTAACCAGCGGGCCAACAGTAACTATATCGCTATCCGAGTCAAGGACGGAATGCGACAGGAAGCATTGAATAAGGTAGAAGCCCTGTGGAAAGAGCTGGTCCCTGCACGTCCCTTCGCTTATGAATTCCTGGAAGAAAACCTGAATCAGGGGTACGCGCAGGAGCGGCAGTCCGGCCAGGTATTCCGGGTGTTCTCTGGGCTTTCCGTAGTGATCGCCTGCGTAGGCTTGTTTGGGTTGTCAGCATTTACTGCCGGTCAACGCACCAAGGAGATTGGCATTCGCAAGGTGATGGGCGCTTCTGTCCCCGGCGTGGTGTTGCTCCTGTCGCGTGATTTTACCAAGCTGGTTCTTGTCTCCCTTGTCCTTGCCATGCCGCTCGCGTGGTACATCATGGATTCCTGGCTCAGCGGATTTGCTTACAGGATTCCGATTGGGCTCGACAGCTTTCTTATTGCTGGAGCCATTGCGATTGCCATCGCCTGGACAACGGTTAGCTATCAATCCATCAAGGCGGCCATCGTGAATCCGGTGAATTCACTCCGGCGCGAGTAGCCTATCGACTTAGATAGAGATTGCGTTCAGAATAGATGTTCATGAAATAATCATCCATGAGGTCATCGATAAAATAGATGGCCTCTCCGGTTGATTTCATCTCGGGTCCCAGTTGTTTGTTGACCTCAGGGAACTTCGAAAAGGAGAATACAGGCACCTTGATGGCGTAGCCCTTCTTCACCGGCTTGAACTGAAAATCCTTCACCTTATTGACGCCAAGCATCACTTTGGTGGCGTAGTTCACATAGGGCTCGTCGTAGGCTTTACAGATAAAGGGAACGGTCCTCGACGCACGCGGATTGGCTTCAATGATGTAGACCGTATCGTTCTTGATGGCAAACTGAATATTGATTAATCCAACCGTCTTGAGGGCAAGAGCGATTCGTTTCGTATGACTTTCAATCTGCTTGATCACAAAATCACCCAGGTTGTAGGGAGGGAGCACGGCATACGAGTCGCCGCTGTGAATGCCGGCAGGCTCGATGTGTTGCATGATGCCGATGATGTACACGTCTTCTCCGTCACAAATGGCATCCGCTTCTGCCTCAATGGCTCCATCCAGGAAATGGTCGAGCAGCACCTTGTTGTCAGGAAGATGTTTCCAGATGTCGAGAATGTGGTTTTCCAGTTCTGTTTCGTTGATGACAATCTTCATGGACTGCCCGCCAAGTACATAGGAAGGACGAACCAGCAGAGGAAACCCGATGCTTTTTGACACCTCAAGGGCTTCATCCGCGTCGCGGGCAACGCCAAAGTGGGGATAGGGAATGTTCAGTTCTTTTAGCAGTGTAGAAAAGCTCCCACGATCTTCTGCGAGATCAAGTGCTTCGAACGATGTTCCGAGAACCTTAACACCATACTTATGGAGCTTCTCCGCCAACTTGAGGGCTGTCTGTCCACCCAATTGAACGATGACACCTTCTGGTTTTTCATGCTGAATGATGTCCCAAAGATGTTCCCAGAAAACCGGTTCGAAGTAAAGCTTGTCAGCAATGTCAAAGTCGGTAGAGACGGTTTCCGGATTGCAGTTGAGCATGATGGTCTCAAATCCGCACTCTTTGGCTGCCAGTACGCCGTGCACACACGAATAATCAAATTCAATACCTTGGCCAATACGGTTGGGGCCTGAACCAAGAATGATCACCTTCTTCCTGTTTGAAACGACAGACTCATTCTCGTCATCAAAAGTGGAATAGTAATAAGGTGTCTTGGCCTCAAATTCTGCAGCGCAGGTATCCACGAGTTTGTAGACGCGGTTAATACCCAGCTCACGACGTTTCTTATGAACTTCACTTTCCAGACACCGGACCAGGTGAGCGATCTGTCGATCGGCGTATCCTTTCTCCTTGGCTTTGCGCAGGAGTTCTTTGGGAATGGTATCAAGATTGTGTTTTTCAATTTCCTGCTCGAGTTCGATGAGTTCCCAAATCTGTTCGAGAAACCATGGGTCGATCTTGGTCAGGTGCTGGATGGTTTTCATGGAGATGCCCAACTTCATGGCATCGTAAATATGAAACAGCCTGTTCCAGCTTGGATGCTCAAGGCTTTGAAGCAAATCAGCTTGCTTGGTCAGCTCCTTGCCGTCGGCACCAAGACCGTTGCGGCGAATTTCAAGCGATTGACAAGCCTTTTGTAAGGCCTCCTGGAAATTCCTTCCAATCCCCATGACCTCACCAACCGATTTCATTTGTAAACCGACCCTACGATCGGCACCCTGGAACTTATCAAAGTTCCAGCGGGGGATTTTCACAATGACATAGTCAAGGGCGGGTTCAAAATATGCTGTTGTTGTGCCGGTGATGGCGTTCTTAAGCTCATCAAGGTTGTAGCCGATGGCAAGCTTGGCCGCAATTTTTGCAATGGGATACCCTGTAGCTTTAGACGCGAGCGCAGACGAGCGAGAAACCCGCGGATTGATTTCAATCCCGATGATCTGGTCATCATTGTTGGGATTCACAGAAAACTGCACGTTGCAGCCGCCGGCAAACTGACCAATGCCGTTCATCATTTTGATGGCAAGGTCGCGCATATGCTGATAAACAGTATCCGGGAGCGTCATTGCCGGCGCCACGGTGATGGAATCGCCGGTATGAATGCCCATCGGATCGAAATTTTCGATCGAGCAGATGATGATCACATTCCCCTTCCCGTCACGGAGGAGTTCAAGTTCGTACTCCTTCCAACCCATGATGCTCTGTTCGACAAGCACTTCGTGGATGGGGGAGGCATGAAGTCCGCGGTTAAGCGCCTCATCAAAGTCTTCAGGTTTCTCTACGAATCCGCCACCTGTTCCGCCAAGGGTGAATGAGGGACGAATCACGAGAGGGAATCCAATTTCCTGAGCAATCTCTTTGCCTTGAAGGAAAGAGGTTGCTGTTGCCCCAACACACACCCCAACACCGAGTTCATGCATCTTCAGGCGGAATTTCTCACGATCTTCTGTGGTCTCTATGGCACGAATGTCAACGCCGATAATCTTTACACCGTAGTGCTGCCAAATGCCTGCCTTTTCACAATCGATGCAGAGATTGAGGGCCGTTTGGCCGCCCATGGTTGGCAAAACCGCATCGATGTGGTGATTTTCAAGGATCTCCCGGATGTATTTCTTCTCAAGCGGCTTCAGATAGACGTGATCTGCATTGATCTTGTCTGTCATGATGGTCGCTGGATTGGAGTTGATCAGAACGACTTCGATGCCCTCTTCGCGGAGGGAGCGCGCAGCCTGCGTTCCGGCATAATCAAATTCACACGCTTGACCAATAACAATGGGACCGCTTCCGATGATGAGTACGGAGCGGATACTTCTGTCGCGGGGCATTCTGGATGAGGGAATTAGTTAGACCGGTCGCAAAAATAGTCAGGAATTTCAGGATCGAAGCCCAGATGCCCTGACTTTAATTCCGATCAGACATTGGGTGCGCCAGGCTGGGCCAATCAGTCAATTTTCACAACTTTTTTGCTGACCATGCGGCTTCCGGCACTCACCCGCACCAGATAAATTCCGCAAGGCAAATCAGCAGCTGGCAAATGACATGATGCTGCAGAAATCCCATGACATTCCTGCAATGGCCTTCCTTGTAAAGTAAGTAGCTGAACCGATCGCGGAGAAGGAAGCGAGGGATCAAAAGAAATGGTCATCGTTGACCGGATCGGATTCGGAGAAACGACCACACTGGTCTCCCATGGTGAATCTTCCAACGAGGTGATGACGTCCAGCGATTGGGTGAAGGTATCCTGGCAGCCAAGGTTGGAGGTGACCTGAAGGGTGACGTCATAAGCCTGCCCGGCATCGTAGCTGATTGTTGGATTTTGATCTGTACTGGTCGTTCCGTCCCCAAAATCCCAA
>JAEUUD010000118.1 GCA_016787625.1 Cyclobacteriaceae bacterium | reverse complement strand
CGCGGCTCTGCTACACCGCGTCAGGTGCTGGTGACCCTGCAGTTCGGATTTTCCATCCTCCTTATCATCGCTGCCGCTGTCGCGTTCCTCCAACTTAGATTTCTGCGCAACAGGGATGCAGGCTACGACCGGGAGAACCTCATGCTGGTGTGGACAACCAGTGACATTGAAAAGAATTATACCGCGTTGAAAACGGAACTCGAAGGGAGTGGATTTGTAGAATCGGTATGCAAATCCAACAGTCCGATAACAAAAATCTTCTCGACCAACACCCTTGATGACTGGCCGGGCAAGCTGCCTGGACAGCGTATCGAGTTCACTACCATCGCCACGGAATACGACTACACGAAAACCCTTGGCATCAAAATGTTGCAGGGACGGGATTTTTCTCCGGAGCATCGCCGCGACACAGCGGCCGTGATCCTCAACCAGGCAGCCGTAGACATTCTCAATCTCAAGAGTCCTATCGGAGAGAAAGTAAAGATGTGGGAACAGGAATGGGAAATCATCGGGGTCACTGAAAACATCCTGATGGGACAGGCTTCACGGCCCATTGACCCCATGGTCATGGTCTTCTCTCCTTCATGGACGAGCACCATCAGTGTGCGGATGAGCAAGACCAACGACATGCAGCGGTCATTGGACGGCATTGGCACTATCTTTAAAAAATACAACCCAGCGTATCCATTTGACTATTACTTTGCCGACGTTGACTTTGAACGCAAGTTCTCCACGTTCAATATGATCAATAAGCTTTCCAATATCTTCACCGTCCTGGCTTTGGTCATCACCGCCCTCGGACTTTTCGGCCTGGCTTCTTTCGCCACCGAACAGCGGAGCAAGGAGATCAGCATCCGAAAAGTGATGGGCGCTACCGTTCCCGGAATCGTCATGCTGATTACCAAAGACTTTTCACGCCTTGTGCTCATCGCCTTTGTGATCGCCGCCCCCATTGGTTGGTACGCCGTCAGCAATTTCCTCGATCGCTACACGGTCCGCATCGACATGCCGCTTTGGGTGATACCGGTGGCTGGGATTTCCGCTCTCCTGCTTACGCTGGCTATTGTCGGCACGCAGGCGCTGAAATCGGCTGTGGCCAATCCTTCCAAAGCACTGAGAAGTGAATGAGTGCAGAATTTGATAATTTGAAAATTTGAAAATTGGGGGCCTGATAATTTGAAAATTTGAAGATTTGAAAATTGGGAACCATGAATAATTTGAGAATTTGAAAATGGAGAGTGCGTGACTTCCTACAACAAACCTATCCTATGCTGACACACTATTTGAAACTTACTTTTCGCACGCTGGCGCGGAATCGTTTTCATTCGACCATCAACATTTTCGGACTTGCGCTGGGCATGGCCTGCAGCATTGTGATCATGCTGTTTGTCTATGGTGAGTGGAGTTATGACCGTGGGTTTGCCAAGGCGGACCGCATTCACCGGATTGGCATTTCATTCTTCAACATAGGCACCTTTGCCAACGGACCCGAGCAGACACTGGAAGTGCTGTCGAAAGAATTTCCAGGCATGGAAACGGGTACACGCATCCGCAAGGACCGTGATGTGCTCCTCCAGTACGGAGACAAGACCCTGAAAGAGTTTGCCTATTACACTGACACGGCCTTCTTCAAGGTCTTTGACTTTCAATTTGCTGCAGGAGGCAACAACGCGCTGTCAGGCCCGCAGGAAATCATTCTTACCGAAGAAATGGCGGGTAAGCTCTTCGGCAAAACCGATGTGATGGGTGAAACGGTACTGATCGGAAAAGAAAAACTTCCCTATCAGGTCACTGGCATTGTCAAAGACCCCGGTTTCAACACACACATCAACGCCAAAGTATGGATCTCCAACAAGTCGAAGCTAACCGGATCGCCGGTATGGAGTTCAGCGGCCTTTCATACCTATGTATTGCTGAAGGAAAATGTCACAACCGACGACCTGCGGCTGGCGATGGACCGCGTCATTGATGATCATGTGTTTCCGGAATCGGGAAAGCCGATGGGATTCAAGACCCTGGAGGACTACAGGAAGAATGACATGTCCGTGAAATTCTATGTTCACCCGCTCAAGGACATTTATCTTCAATCCAAGCTCAATGCCGAACTGACGCCGGGCGGCAACGAAGCCAACATCACCATCTTTTCCTCCATTTCGCTGTTCATCCTCCTGCTCGCTGCCGTGAATTTTGTAAACCTGACGACCGCCAAAGCCGCTCGCCGTGCCAAGGAAGTGGGTGTCCGCAAAGTGCTTGGGACATCGCGGTCAAAGCTCGCCTCACAATTTTTGCTTGAGTCCATGCTGACGACGGCCATCGCTGTCGTCCTGGCTATCGTGCTATCAGAAATGTTCCTTGTGGTCTTTGAATACGTCACCGGCACACCGTTGATGACAACCCTGTGGAGAAACCCGTTTACCCTTCCACTTATTGTTCTCTTTGCCCTGGTCGTGGGATTTATCTCAGGCATCTACCCTTCGTTCTACCTCACGTCCTTCAAGCCCGTCAATGTGCTGAAAGGCAACCTTACCCTCCACCAGGGTTTTGACTTTAGAAACCTGCTCGTCGTGTTTCAATTTACAGTAGCCATTGCGCTTGTTGTGGCATCACTCGTCATCCAGCAGCAGCTGCACTTTATGCAGTTCAAGGACCTCGGCTTTGACCAGGAGAATGTGCTGACCGTTGACGGAGGATCAAAACTGAAGACATCGGCAGAAGCGTTCAAGAACGAGCTCGCTGCTGAGCCGGGCGTCATCCATTCCAGCTTTCATGTGGGCGAGCCCGGCAGCAAGCGGATCCTGACATTCTATACGTACCAGACACCGGGGATGGATCATCCCATTACCGTCAATACGTATTTCGGCGATGACCAATACATTCCGCTTTGTGGCATCCGCCTCATCAAGGGCAGGAACTTCTCCCGCGACCTTGCTTCCGATACATCGGCTGTCATCCTCAACGAAGCCGCCGTTGCCGCGCTGGGTTTGCCCGAGGATCCCATCGGCGCCAAAGTGAACGAAAACCAAACGATCATCGGCGTGGTCAGTGACTTCCACTGGGAGTCGCTGCGCACTGCCATTCAGCCGACAGCCTTCGTCTACAGCAAAGATCCCACGGAGATCGGATTCAAACTGGAAGGCAACGCGATACCGGCCTTCATCAAGGCCGCCGAGGCCAAGTGGAAGCTGCTCGTGCCTGACGAACCTTTCAAGTATCATTTCCTCGACGAGAATTTTGCAGAGCTGCTGCAAAAAGAAGCCGTCCTCGGCAAGGCCATCAACCTCTTCACCCTGCTCGCCATCTTCATCTCCTGCCTTGGACTCTACGGACTTTCAGCACACACCGCTGAAACCCGCACCAAGGAAATCGGCATTCGCAAAGTGATGGGCGCCACGGTTACAGGAATCGTTGTACTGATCTCCAGGGACTTTACCCGGCTCGTCCTGATCGCCTTTGTCATTGCCGCGCCCCTAGGATGGTACTTCATGAACAATTTCCTCGAGCAATATTCCTATCGCGTCGACATGTCGTTCTGGGTCATCGCCCTTGCGGGAATTGTTGCGCTCAGCCTTACCCTGCTCATCGTTGGCGCACAAGCCATGAAATCCGCTGTGGCGAATCCGACGAAGTCGCTGAGAAGCGAGTGAGGCAATTTGATAATTAGCTAATTTGAA
Organism: Cyclobacteriaceae bacterium; assembly: GCA_016787625.1. Taxonomy (GTDB): domain Bacteria; phylum Bacteroidota; class Bacteroidia; order Cytophagales; family Cyclobacteriaceae; genus ELB16-189. The sequence goes on along the minus strand of JAEUUD010000118.1, from coordinate 4,330 downwards.
AATTAGCTGATGTGATAATGGCGATTTGGTGATTTGTTGATGTGATCATTAGGTGGTTTGTGCAACCAAAAGCATGGCTAACCAGTCTAAGTACTGTAAACCGAACCAACCATGCTGGCCAACTACCTCAAAATCCTCTTCCGGGGCTTCAAACGCAACAAATCGTTTACCATCATCAACATCCTCGGCCTTTCAGCGGGGCTTACCTGCTTTCTGCTGATCGCCCTGTATGTGGTAGATGAATTCTCGTTTGAGAGCCATCAGCAGAAGCTGTCGCGCATCTATATGCTGTCGACGGAAGCATCCTGGAACGGACAGACCCAGAAGTGGACCGGTGTACCCAACGCGGTAGCCCCAACCATCGCCAAAGAAATTCCAGAGGTAGAGAAGGCCGTGAGGCTCTTTAACCATGAGTTCGGCAACCTTGCCTTTGTTTCTTCGGAAACGGTGAAGTCAAGCGAGAAGATATTCGGCTGGGCTGACCCGGAGATTTTCGAAGTCCTCAGTTACACATTCATAAAAGGAGATGCCTCCACAGCATTGAGCCGCCCCAATACCGTGGTCATGAGTGAATCGGCCGCCAAGAAATACTTCGGCTCCACCGAACCGATCGGCCAGACCATCAAAGTGGATAAGTTCACACCGCTGGAGATCACAGGTATTTATGCCGACCCTCCCGCCACATCACGGTTTCAGTTTCCCATCATCGGTTCATTCAAGTCACATTACTTCGGTGAAGAAAAAAATCAATCCTGGGGCAACGCGAGCTTTGAAACCTACCTGTTGCTCCATCCCGGTACTGATCCCGCAGTGGTGGAGCAAAAGATTGCGGACATGATCAAGCGCGTGGTGCCGGTCGACAACCAGTGGCTCACCTTGCACCTGATGGCGCTGAAAGATGTGTACATCTACATGGGCGACATCGAGGATTTTGCCAACCCTGGCGGCAAGCGCGGCGACATTGGACAGATCCGTATCCTCATGGGCCTGGGTATCATCGTGATTCTTATCGCAGCCGTGAATTACATGAACATGTCTACCGCTCAGTCACAACGGCGCTTCAAGGAGATCGGCATCAGCAAGACGCTCGGCGCTACGAGCAAGCAGCTGGCGCGACAGTTTTATTCCGAGACGGCCGTGTTCGTCCTCATCGCACTCGTCATCAGTGTGGTGCTCACCGGCACGGTGCTTCCGGTGTTCAATTCCATTACGGGCAAGGCCATCTCATTTGGTTTCATCACTGCGCCCTGGTTCTGGGCTTCATTCCTGTCCGTGTGGGTGGTACTCAGCCTGTTCTCGGGATTCTATCCATCACTGTATCTCAGCTCATTTTCGCCCAAGCGCGTGCTGAAGGCAACACCTGAAGTAGGCGGCGGTGTAACCCTGCGCAAGAGTCTTGTCGTTGTGCAGTTCACGACATCCATTGTGCTCGTCATCAGCGCCATCATCCTGTACCAGCAGCTCACGTTCATGCGCAACAAGCGCCTCGGCTATCAGCCTGAGCAGGTCGTTGCCATCCTTACTTCAGGTGCCGAGAACCGCGACCAGGTGCTTTCGCTGAAGGCGGCGCTGGAGCAAATGCCTGAAGTCGTTGCCGTCGGACGTGCGCAATCGTATCCGGGTGCCGGCGCCAGCGGCAGGTCCATTCCTCCGTTGAGCGGTGAAGGCGAAGGCAAGTCGCTGAAAACCGTACGTGCAGATTACAAGGCGCTGGAAGTGCTTGGCATCAAACTCCTGGCAGGGACATCGCTACCGGAAATTAAAACCCCCGAAGACACGACGGTCCAGGTGGTGGTGAACAAGGCGACAACTGATTTCCTTGGCATCTCCCCTGAGGAAGCGGTGAATCGCAAAGTGACCATTCACGGCTTTGGTCCCGGCAAGGTGGAGATTGTCGGAGTTACTGAAGATTTTCATTTCGCTTCGGTGAAAGAAGAGATCGGCGCTTACTGTTATCACAATGCGAAGACCGAGGGGCTGAGTTATCTCCTTGTGAAGATCAAGGCCGGCCGTTTGCCGGAAACCATGGCGGCGCTGGAGAAGACATACAAGTCGGTCATTCCGTCTGCTTTTGAGTTTACGTTCCTGGAGCAGAAGCTGCAGACCATGTACCGTTCCGAAGAGCAACTGGCGGAGATCATCCTGATCTTTGCGAGCCTGGCGATTTTCGTCGCGTGTTTGGGCTTGTATGCCTTAGCTGCCTACACCACCGAGCGACGCACCCGTGAGATCGGCATCCGCAAGACGCTTGGTGCATCCGTGACGCAGCTGGCCAACATGCTGTCGAAGGACTTCATTATGCTGGTGTTGATATCATTTGTCGTTGCCGCTCCACTCGGTTATTACCTGATGAGCAGCTGGCTGGAGGGTTTTGCCTACCGCGTGACCCTTAATCCGCTCATTTTCCTCGGTGCCGGTGTGTTGTCGCTGGTCATTGCCTGGCTGACGGTAGGCTTTGAGTCGGTGAAGGCGGCGTTGATGAATCCGGTGGAGTCGTTGAGGAGCGAGTGATGTTGGTGAGTCATTTGAGGAGTCTGAGGGTCAAGCTCTTTTAGGTCTTTGAGTTAGCTTGCTACGCTAAGGTTATTCATCGGACGATCCATTCCCTTCAAATGTTTTCCTGACTATTTCTGTTTATCGAAGGTTGAGCCAGTCTTTGTGGCAATTTTTGCCCTGTGCTGCATTCAAAAATTCGGTTGGAGCCTCTGGAACATAAGGGCCATCAATGCATTGCCATCCGTGGACAAATGGGCTCTGAGGTTGACAGAGCCATCCGAATGTTCCCAGGCCGAAAGTACAGTAAAACGCATGGGTGCTGGTACGTTGTTTACGCCGATGAAGTGTTGGATCAGCTCAGGCGTGAGCTATCCAAATGGCAGGAAGTTGACGTTGCCATTTTTCCTCATGTTTCAACAGCGAAGGCGGAGCATGAGGTAAAGCTTATTCAATTCCCATTGCCGGATGGATATCATGATTGCCTTGTTAGGGTGAGGTACAGTGAGGCGACAGTGAAGACATATGAGTCACAGTTCAGGACATTCTTAGCCTGGCTGCATCCGGGGAAGCTCAATGATCTCACTGACGAGATCATCAGGAAGTACATGGTTTACCTGGCTGGCAATCGTCGTGTTTCCATTTCCACGCAGAACACTGCCATTAATGCCATTAAATTTTATCTGGAAAAGGTGCAGCGTGGAGAAAGGAAGGAATACTATGTTGATCGTCCGATACGTGAAACCAAATTACCTCGTGTTTTAGGTCAGGAAGAAGTGACGGCGCTGATTGAGTTTACAAAAAATGTGAAACACCGATGCATGATCCTGGTGCTTTACGCCACAGGTATACGGATCAGCGAATTGCTGAATTTACGTTGGTCTGACTTTGATGAAACGAGGTTGCAGCTGTTTGTGAATGGAGGGAAGGGTAAGAAAGACCGGATGACGATTGTCTCAAGATCATGTCTTGAGTATGTAAAATACTACATGAGTTTATATGGTCCGAAGAATCATCTTTTTGAAGGACAGGGAGGCGGAAGGTATTCCGCACGGAGTGTAAACCAGGTGATTCGCCGTTCGGCAAGTGAGGCAGGAATTATGAAGCGTGTGAGTGCCCATGTGCTTCGCCATAGTTTTGCAACCCATTTGTTGGAAGATGGCATTGATCTTAGGTATATTCAGGCACTTATGGGGCACGAGAGCAGCAAGACGACGGAGCGCTATACGCATGTGACCACGCGGGGCTTTTCCATGATCAAAAGTCCGCTGGACAGGTTGAAAATTGACTTTCTGCCAAAGGGCTACATAAGTTATTAAAGATATATCGGAGACTCCGTCTCCGATATACAAACGTTGGGCGCAATGCGTGTGATTCGGAGGTAATATCCCATGATACCAGTCAGTGATGTGCCAAGGGAATTTGACCGTAAGGTTCAGGCAACGGTCTCAATGTATAAGGAACGCCTCCGTCAGGTCGAAATGAGGTTCAAGTTCCTGGATAAGTATGGCCATTTGCCCTGGAAGCATACAGACAGATGGGGCTATGACTCATACATAATCGATGTCAAGTCTAAGCACGATGTTCAAAAAATCGCAGAAGTATCATATCCAGACAACGAGTTTTATATCTCCGGACACCCAGTCTTCAAGTGCCAGTACATTCTTTATGGACTATTTGAGGACAAGATTTGCATTAGTTGGTATAATGAAGACGGTCGAATTGCACTTCGTGGTCTCACAAAAGAATTTTACAAGATGCTAATTCCTCGGCTTGATTTGTTTCAAATGAAATCAAACCAACATTATCCACAAGGGGAGATTTATCTAGGAAATAA
>JAEUUD010000117.1 GCA_016787625.1 Cyclobacteriaceae bacterium | reverse complement strand
GTATGAGGTAAACCCACCAGACGACAGGCCTTTCATGCTGGAATAATTCACACCGCCGTCCAGGCCAAACTCAATTTTTCCCGAATTGAGCTTATCGCCGAGCAGGAGTGAAATGATCACCTGACCCATCACGGACACCGGTAAGGTGAGGGTGATCACCAACATGATCCATTTGATTTTCGTTTTCATGCGTTACCTGCTGGCGGCGATTCCCGAAGGGTTAAGGTACATTTTGTATTTGAACTGAATGACACTGTCGTCACTAATAAAAGCTCCCCCGATTTCATTTCTCGAAGATTGCCACGTGTATCCCAGGTCAAACCGGTGCATGTAGTTGAGGCGGTATCCAATGCCTACCCGTAAACGACGACGGTTGGCGAACCGCTCGTTGACCTGTTCGTCGACCACCACGAATTCTTCATAGTCGAGAAATGAATACCAAAGGTTGTCTGTGAACATATTGGGCCCAGTGAGGCTGATCCAGGCCTCACCACGCAAGCGAACACGGTTGCTCTTCTCCCAAAGGTCTTCATCGATCGTTCGGAAAAACCGGTGCTGATACCGCAGGAGGAACCGAATATCAAAGCGCTTGCCTTGTGAGAAATAGTAGCGGGCGCCAATGAGAGGCGACACCTCGAATGAGTTGGCATTCTCCTTCTGAAGGGTATAGCCAATGGGAATTTCGGCTGTCAGATCAAGCTTGGGCTCAATGCTGTATTCAAAAGTATTGCTCAGCGCCACGCTCCACCATTTGTTTTGCGGGTTGGCGGTCATCAGCGTTTGATAACTCACTGTTGCCTCATAGAGGTACACGTTGGCAAAAGGATAATCAAACTGGTACTCCGCCCAGAATTGAGTGCTGTGCTGGGCCTGCACGCCTTTCAGTGTAGCAAAGCAAAAGAAAAGCAAAAAAATAAAGTTGTATCGTCTACACATCTCTCTATCATCTAACAATCAGAAAAGATCCACTGGGTTAATTTTCAGAAATTCCTGCCAGGGAATACCACTATTTCCAACCATCAGTACCCGTCCAGGTTTAAACTTCTTCTTGAATGCTTCCATCCCACGTGCTCGTTGTGATGCTCCACTTTTTACTTCAAGGCCAACGACACGGCCATTGCGCTCCAGAACAAAGTCGATTCTATCATTTCGGTGGCGCCAATAGTACACAGTGTATTCTTCACTCAACTGATGATTTACAAGGTGAGCGCCAATGGTCGCCTCGACCCAGCGTCCCCATTTCTCAGGTGCCTGTCGTACTTCTCCGAATGTTGCCCCGTGCTGTGCCGAAAGCAAAGCGGTATTCTGAACCTGAAATTTTGGACTTGAGGCACGGTCGCGAAGTCGCTCACCAGAGTACTTCTCTATACCCGTCAGTAATCCTGCAGTATCAAGCAGTTGCAGGTAATGAGCAAGGGTCGTCGTATTGCCCGCATCATGCAACTGTCCCACAATCTTGGTATAGGAAAGTACCTGTCCTGAGTATAAACATCCTAGTTCAAAGAGCTTGCGAAGCAATGCCGGCTTGTCTACCCTGGTGAGCATTAAAATGTCTTTTGAAATACTTGTCTCAATCAGTGCGTCGTTGACGTACTTCTTCCATCGGTCTTCATCATTTGTAATGCCCGAAGCACCTGGGTAGCCTCCAAACCACACATACTGTTCCGGAGTTACACCAAAAGCCTTTTCCATTTCTGTAAATGACCAATGGCCCAAATAGCTGGTTTCAAAGCGACCAGTTAGGGACTCGGTTAAACCCTGATGCAAGAGCAGACGAGATGATCCCAACAACACAACCTTCATGCTCCGTTTTGCTTTTGTGTCTTCATCCCATAGTTTCTTAACCACTTCACTCCAGTTAGCGACCTTCTGAATTTCGTCTATGGCCAAAATAAAATCCGGTGAGCCGGATTCCTTCAATTTTACACGGGCAGCCTCCCATTGCTGTTCTATCCAAACAATGCCTGCGTTGGCCACGGCATCTGCAGACACGAAAAGATGAGGAATTCCCACCTTTAGCAGAACCTGCCCCACCAATGTGCTTTTGCCCACCTGCCTGGGTCCAATCAACACTTGAATAAACCCTCTTGGCTCGTTCAACCTGCCTGTAAGTCGTTGGAAATAAGGTCTTTCAAACATGCTTTACAATTTACTCAATTATCTGAGTAAATATACTCAAAATGCAAGCTGACCACTATTACAAGAGGGTGAACTGCAGGCGAGCCTGGAAGAACTGAGTAGCTCCACGAAGTTCAAAGCGGTCGAGTACTCCATATCCATACGCCAGCTCAAGCCGCAAATCTTTCGTCATGTACCAGTTCACCATTGGCGTAAACCTCCAGAACCTGCCGCCTTTTACATCATTCAGATCAAGGTTGGAATAACGAAAAACCAGCTCCCACGCACCAAGTCCTCCTTTAAATAATGGCTTGCTGACAGGTACGAATCCGAATATTCCCGTTGTGGTATTGTAAGGCCTTGTCTCACCGGTGAGGATAAAAGTTGCAACAAGGTCACCTCCGGCAAATACAGGGTTGCCCCCGCCGGCAGCATGAAAGCTGTGGGTGTACATTTCCGTTCCGAACAACCATGGACCTTTGCGATAATAAGCTTCTATTCCATAATGATTGGAATAGTCCGCATTCATCGTACCGGCATCCACAAAAAATGGAGCCGGGTTTGCCTCCGGACGGGAACGAACGCGAATGGTTTTGTCTTCCGGCTGGCCATACCGATAGTTGAAGGCCACATGAAAGACCTCCTTCCTGGCTTCGTTGTACATGGGAAGTATTCCAACGCGGGCAGCCCACTGCCAGCGATAGGTAGAGAATGATTGATTTTTTGAAAGCCAGTCAGCATAGATGCCGACGTTCCAGAGGATTTTCTGCTTTGGCAAAAAGCCCAGCCACTTGATGCCATCGGCGAGGATGGGAATCACATCAATGGCCATCTGCCGTTCCATCGTCCAGCCGGCATACCCGTTCATGACTTTATTCAGGGAAAAACCTTCCTTGGTACGGCCGACAAACAGATGACCCCACAGTTCAGGAACACCAATCATCACGCCTGTCTCGCGGATCAGCCAGGTTCTTGTGGCTCCGTCGAACATGAATCCTGCCTTCCATGAGATGGAACGCTTTGTCTTCAACTGGCCGCTGGCGACAATTCGGAAGTCCCTTACCTTAAATTCGCCAGAGAGTGGGGTCCCGAGCGAATCCATCTGACGGCGGCTGTTCTCATCCTGGAGATAACCAGCATACTCATAGAGAAATCCTCCGCCAAGTTTAATCGTAGAATAACGACCTGTAAAAAGTCGCCAGCGCTTGTGCCTCCACTTTTCGGGTACGCTGTCTCCCTCGACCTTCTCGAGAAGTTCACCTTCCGTACCGTCAGGAAGTACGTCGGCCTGCTGGGCCTGCAGGCGGATGGACCCCATCGTCAGGATCAATAGGAAGGTAATCCTGAGCACGTATCAGCAATGATGATTCAAACCCTAGAAAATTCCGAGCGGCGTGATGAACCCGACGGTAAAGCGGCCGGTGGAATAGTCCGCCGTGCCAAACCGCGACGTCGAATAGTCAGAGTAGTCATACACACGGCCCACGTAGTTGGCGAAGAATTTGAGATTCAGGTCAGACCACGGGAAGTACTCGATGGCAGGAATGAAACCGTAAGCGGTCCGGATGTTGTCACTACCTGCCGGCTTGAGGGGATCGAGGGATGAATTTCTCCAGAGCGCCAGGTCCACCATTCCGACGAAGGTAAAATGCACTTTCGGCGAAATCTTGTAGCGGAAATGTAGCCAGTGCCCCACATACCTTGTCTTGGCAAGGGCATAAGCATACAGGCTGTCGGGTACGGTCTCACTTACAATACTGGTTCGGTCGAGTTGCTCGTCGCTCCATTTAAAATCATAAATGAAGCTGAATTTAGGACTGACAATAAACTCTGTACCGAGCGCCACATAATTCATGTACGCCTGCTGAGCTTCATTGAAGAGTGAATACGAATAGATTGTCTTCACCTTTCCATCAAAAAGTACGCCGCGCCAGTTTGAAACAAAGGCCAGCGGCGCCTTCGACTCCTGGAAGTTGGGCTGAGGGCCATACAATTCGGTGAACGTTTTGGTCCTCGAGTCAAGTACCTGGAACGTCCACTGGTTCTTCTGGCTCGGCGTGTAGGTGACACCCACACCCGTCAGGAAGTTGTCAGCGTACTCGATAATGTCGGAATATTCATAGATGTCAATCGGATTCCAGTCAAACTCCCACGCACCCCAGTCGGCGCACATCTTACCGGCCGAAATGCTCAGCTTCTTCGACAGGTCCACACGGATGTAGGCCAAATCAACGGAGCGGCTGATGTTATCAACAGATTCTGAGGTCTGGGCACGTGTGTACCGATCCCGGAAACGGAAGAACACCTTTTCATGAACCTGGCCACGGAACTCCAGGCGGAACTGCTCGTTCCTGAACCTTGACTGTTGGTACACACCGTCACGAAACTCATTGCGAAATGCAAAATTCATGTTGGCGATCATGCTCACGTTCTTCAACAGACTCTGCTTCGTTTCAGGAATCATCGTCTTGTAGTACGTGGTGTCCATCTGCCTCTCTGTCTTCTGGGCAACAGCAAGAAGAGGTGTCAGCAGGAGCATCAGGGCGAAGGCCCTGAACATATTTTTCGACCTCATAATGATTTATTTCAATGGCCTAGTAGTTCATGAAGATTTTTTGCACTTCGTCCAGCTTTCTTGGCTTCAGCAAAGCGACGGAAAGCAGAACCCTTGACTTTTGTGGATTAAGGTTGAACGAGGCGACGAGACCGAGCTCATCGTCATTGCACTCTACATTACGGCCCACCGTACCGGTAGCAACCCTTGTGCTCCTCACTACAACAACGCCTTTCTTGCTCGCTCGAGCGCAAGCATCGAGGGCTACTTTGGGCATGTTGCCATTGCCAACACCGGCGATTACAATTCCCTTCGCTCCTCGCTCCACCGATGCATCGATCAGGTCAGCCGGCATGTCGACATCAGCATATATGATGTCGACCCGGGGAAGCTTTGTAGCACCGTCTACAGAAAACTCTGACTTGGTTCCGAATTTCTGATCCGGATAACGATAGAAATCATTGGTGCCATAAGCGCTCGTACCGATGAGGCCACGGATCGGCGACATAAATGTCTGAACAGCCGTTGTACTCACTTTCGTCAATGTCTGCGCGGAGTGAATCCAGTCATTCATCACGAGCAACACACCACGGCCCTTTGCATTGGGATCGGCGGCAACAGCTACGGCGTTGTACAGGTTCAGCGGACCATCAGCGCTCACCGCTGTCGATGGACGCATGGAGCCGACCAGCACGACCGGCATGTCGGTCTTTACAACAAGGTTGAGAAAGTAAGCCGTCTCCTCCATGGTATCTGTCCCATGGGTGATAACGACGCCCTGGCAGGCTTTCGCGGCAGCCAGTTCATTGATCCGCTTGGCGAGTTTGAGCATGATTTCAAACGACATATCCTGCGAACCAACATTGGAAATCTGTTCGCCCTTGATGGTAGCCAGGTTGGTGATGCCTGGAACCGCATTGACCATGGCGTCGATGGTCACTTGCCCTGATGTGTATCCCGATTGTGTGCCTGATGCCGCAGCGCCGGCGATCGTTCCGCCGGTTGCCAGGATCACGACGTTGGGTTTTGTTTGCGCCACGACAAGCATGCTGACACTCATCAACACGATGGTGAGCAGGTTTCGAAGGTTCTTGTAAGTATTCATAATCTGGTTGGTTATTGCTTAAGGCTAATTGGATTTCTGTCCTGTTAATGTTGAAGGATCAAGGAGCTTTTTGATCTGGTCTTCCGTCAGAAGTTTTTTCTCACGGATGAGTTCAAGAATGCCCTTACCTGACTGCAAGGCTTCCTTGGCCAGTTCGGTCGTCTTCTCATAGCCAAGCACAGGGTTCAACGCGGTGACAATACCAACACTACGATCCATGTACTGCTTGAGGATTTTTTCATTGGGCGTGATCCCGTCGATACACTGCTTGCGGAACAACGGAAGTGATTTAATCAGAAGTCCTTGTGATTCCATAATAGCGATGGCCTCAACGGGCTCATAAGCATTGAGCTGAAGAAGTCCCGAGTGAGCAGCCAGCGTAACCGTGAGGTCGTTGCCGATAATTTTGAAGCAGACTTCATTCATCAATTCCGGCATGACCGGATTAACTTTTCCTGGCATAATGGATGAACCCGGCTGCAGGGCAGGAAGGTTGATCTCAAACACCCCGGCCCGTGGACCTGATGTCAGAAAGATGAGGTCGCTGCTGATTTTTGAAAGTGCGACAGCATAGCTTTTCAGGGCCGAAGAGTAAACAACAAATCCCTGCTGACTGCTAGTCGCAGCAATCAAATCTTTACTCATCACGATGGGCTTGCCCGTTATTTTTGCCAGCTGGGCAGCGCATTTCTCCGCGTATCCGGGAGATGCGGTGATGCCTGTGCCGATGGCTGTGGCGCCCATATTCTGTTCACAAAGAAATCCTTCTGCCTTTCTTAATGCGGCTACCTCCGCGTCAAGTTGGTTGCCAAAGGCATGAAACTCCTGGCCAACCGTCATGGGCACAGCGTCCTGTCCCTCGGTGCGGCCCATCTTGAGGATATTTTTGAACTCCTCACCTTTCTTGTGGAATGCCTGTGAAAGCGCTTCTGCCTCTTTGATCACTCTATCGTTATGAAGGATGAGCGCGATCTTGATGGCCGTAGGGTATGTGTCGTTGGTCGACTGTCCCATATTAAGGTCATCGTGAGGCTCAAGGAACTGATACTCTCCTTTTTTGTGACCACCGAGCTCAAGGCCGATGTTGGCAAGCACTTCATTGGCATTCATGTTGGCTGAAGTTCCCGCTCCTCCCTGGTACAGGTCAACAAGAAACTGGTCGTGATACTTGCCATCCATGACGGCCTGGCATGCTTTCTCAATCATGGCCAGGCGATCAGGTTTCATCCGGCCAACCTCGGCGTTGGCCCTGGCGGCTGCAAGTTTGACAATAGCAAATGCCCGCACATAGTCAGGATAGAAATTGGTGCCCATACCACTCACCTGAAAGTTCTCCAGCGCCCTCATGGTCTGTACACCATAGTAGGCGTTGGCCGGAATCTGCTTCTCACCAAGCAAGTCCTTTTCCGTGCGCGTTGCTTGCGCAGAAACGGTGAGAGAGCAGGCTGTCAGCGCCAGCGTTGCGATCGGTTTGATAAAATTGTATTTCATAGTTTGAGCATTGGACTATAGTAGTATCGACTGAAGAAGCAATCCTGAAAGCACGGCCGCCGCGGCTGTCACAATACCTGGAAGCATAAAGCTGTGGTTGAGCACATACTTACCGATGCGGGTGGTGCCTGTACGATCGAACTGGATGGCGGTGAGCAGCGTGGGATATCCCGGCACGAAAAAGTGTCCGTTGGTCGCCGGAAAAATTCCGACAAGGTAAGCCGGAGGCAAACCCAGCGAGAGACCCAAAGGCATCAATGCCCTGGTGGTAGCCGCCTGACTGAAAAGCAGAATACTCAGCGTGAACAAGGCAAGGGCGAACGTCCACGGATAAGAAGTTACCAGCTCGCCCAGCGTCGATTGGATCAACGCGTAGTTGTGGTTCATAAATGTTGCACTCATCCACACCACACCGAAGACGGCGATCGTCGCTTGTCCCGCTGACATAAACAGGCTTGCCTTTGTCACTTGCGCGGCGGTTGTTTTGCAGAAGAGAATGATGAGTCCGGCAGCTGCGAGGGTGATCATCATAATCATGGAGGGCATCTGAACTTGTCCGGCGGCATTCACGGCGAAGCCCGCCTCAAATCCTTCGACATTCCCAAACTGTGGAAGCAGAGCAGGAAATGATCCGAGAAGGACCACAGCGAGAACGGCCAGTCCGAAGATCACGACGGAAGGAATGGCGCCTGGCTTTAGAGCAACTTCGGTCTCCTCCTTCGCGCCTTCAAGGTTCTTCGCGAAAGCTGGATCCTTCATTCGTTCAA
>JAEUUD010000116.1:2887-8059 GCA_016787625.1 Cyclobacteriaceae bacterium | reverse complement strand
AAAAGTCCCACACCGTACTTCCTGGCGTTGATCCGTTGGTCAATTGGAGAGTCTGGTTTTGACAGGAGGTAGGCGTCACGGTAAAGTCCGTGACCGGGCATTGCCCCATGCCACGCTGGAATGCGACAATGAGGCAAAAGCATAAAAGTGCCGAAACCTTCCTCATACGCGGGTTGGATTAGGGGGCAACGGAATCAATGATTTTCCGAATGCCGGCCTCCAGGCCGATCAATTCCCTGCGGAGAATAGCCTTCATTTTTGTAGCATCTGGTTGCCGCCGCGACATATCACCTTCGCTCAGCGGAGGTAAGAACTCAATTTTTGATGCGGAGCCTGTCATGCGGATGATTAATTCGGCGAGCTGGAGAATTGTAACATCAACCTCGCTACCGATATTGATGACTTGGTTGATCATCAGGTCATCCTCAACTATTCGCACCGTGCAGTCCGTATTGTCATTGATGTAGCAAAATGTCCTCGTCTGGGTTCCGTTGCCATAGATGGTGATCGGCTTATTGGTCAGTGCCAATCGCAGGAATCTGGAGATCACAAAATCAGTGCTCTGCTTCGGGCCGTAAGTATTGAAGAATCTGAAAATGGTGTAGTTCAATCCGAACTCCTTTTGATACGATCGGCAAAAGGATTCGCCGGCATTTTTGACAACAGCATAGGGCAAGCGTGAGTTCAAAGGAGTTGTATCCTCGTGTTGAGGCATTTCAGTAGGCTCGCCATACACTTCAGATGAACTTGAATAGAAAATTCTTTTCACGCCGGTGGTCTTGCAAAGACTGAGAACATTTTTGATGCCCTCCAGGTCATTGAGCACCATCAATGGGTTCTCAATGGTCCTCTTCACCCCCACTACCGCCGCGTAGTGAAACACATAGTCGAAACGGTTGGCGGTCATCACCGCAGAAATTTCATCCAGCCGGTTAACATCGCATTTGATGAATGTGCATCGCGGATGCAGAGGCACTTTGCCTTTATCACCGGTCAGCAGATTGTCAACCACGGTCACCTCATAGCGTTGATCCTTCAGAAATCGCTCGCCCAGTGAACTTCCTATGAAACCGGCACCACCCGTAATCAGTATTCGCACCATATCAACCAAAAATACAAAGTTACTCTAAAACTGGTCGAGAGCCGTGGTTAATGTTGCTGCCTCCTTTGATCCTCATCAAAATTCTGTCAATTTGCTTGTCATGCAACTCAAGGTTCAGCGTGTCCTCTCGTCACAACAGCGCATCTCGAGCGTTGACATCTTCCGCGGTCTGGCTATTGTTGCTGTTGTCATTTTCCATTATGGTACATTTTTGCCACTGGGCTTTCTCGGCGTTGATCTTTTCTTCGTTATCTCCGGACTTCTTGTTGGCGGAATTCTAACCCGCGAGTTTCTGGGCACTGGAAATGTCGATTACAAAAAATTCATCCTGAGACGCGGACTTAAGATATGGCCTTCCTACTACGCCTTTCTTTTTGTTGGCAATGGAGTAGCCTTTCTTCTCTATCGTGATACGTATCCTGACTATGTCATCCCTGCCTGGGATCTCCCCAGATACGTATTCTTTTTTCAAAACTATTCTGGATTACCCTATCATATCGTGTTCGACCATGTTTGGTCACTCTGCGTAGAGGAACACTTTTACTTGTTGCTGCCTTTGCTTTTTCTTTTTATCCAGTTTTCCGTCAAGTCCGGGCACAGGGTCCGGTATCTGATCTACCTGGTTTGCCTGACTATACTGACGGGGATATGCATGAAATTTTGTTCGTTCTATTTTACGCGCAGTCAGGATACTTATTCCGCAACACACAACAGAATTGATGCCCTGGCCTGGGGCGTTTTGCTTTACCTTATTCTTCACCTTCGGGGGGATCAAATCAAAAAGCAAAGAGGTTCATTTTTCTACTTCATCGGTGGCGTGGCCCTGTTCGTCGTCACACTCATCATCAGGGGTTCCTGGGAAAATGTCATCTTTAACAAGGTAATATTTCACTCCATCGTTCCTTTCTCCTTCTTCCTGATGATCCTGGGGGTTTACTACATCGACTTTTCAAGGCTAAGAATCCTGAGAGTCATTGCATACTTCAGTTACAACTGGTACCTGTGGCACGTGCTGCTTTCAACTTTCATTTTTGATAAATTCGGTGATCAACTCACCGGCTTGCTGGTCTACATGGCCTCCACTTTCCTCATTGCCGTCGTCGCAACCATTCTAATAGAAGAAGCTGTTTTGGCAAAGCGGGATAAAATATTCGCACCAAAGTCAGTTCAATAGACCTTGGTTTCCTAATCACTGGTCAGTCACCAGGTTCACCAGAATAAATCCCACGATAAACAAGTTCGGCAATCCCGAACCTGCGGTACTGATGTGCAACGTTGCGGATTCTTTGCACGCGCTCAACATTTGGAATGGCCAGGATCAAGTCTATAGTTTTCAGCGCCTCCTGATAAGCAGCTGTATTGAATTCATCCAGCACTGCGCCAATGCTGTGCTCCCGAATGATGTCTGAGTCATCAGAAATTCCTGCCGGAATGACGACGGGCAGCCCCATCGCCCAATATTCACCATCCTTGATGGGTGTGCAATATCGTTTGGTGGCAACGGGTTTGACTGGCGTAATGGCAAAATCCCCGAGCCCTATGTAGTCCGGAATTCCACGATGGTCTACAAAGCGGGTGACAACGATATCAGGATTTAATCCGGATGCTGAACACCATGAGTGTATTTCCGACGACGTGTGGCCGGTAAGCAGTAAGACTCCGAATTTTTTCCCCCAATGCGACTGTGCTGCAGCAAGAAAGTCAAACACTTCCTTATCCTGATAAATCCCTCCAAACTTGCCGGCATAAACGCACACGAGTTTGTCGGTAAGTCCCAACTCAGCAAGCAGCGCCGGATTCTTGCGTCGTTGGATATCAAAGAGTTCCAGGTCAACACAGGCAGGCTTTACAAATAGCTGATCGATCGCGCAGTCATATTTTTTCAGTGCGTACGCCTTCATCCCTGCTGTTGCCGCGATGAGATGTGAAGCCCTTCGCGTCTGTCTCTTTTCGAGGTCAAATAATATCCGGAACGCTATACTCCCTCGTGGCCACGTTCCATTTTCAACCATGGCTTCTGCGTGCGGCTCATAGCTATCGATCACGAGAGGTTTGCCCGTGATTTTTGAAAGAAGGTACCCCAGCGCGCCGGCGAGGGTGGCCCAACAATGAATCACGTCAATTTTTTGAGAACGAATGAGTCGCGCGAGTTTCAGCAGAATTTGTATCCACAAAAAAGCTGCACCAATTCCAAGAGGATAATATTGAAAAGGGTACCAGGAAATTCCACGCTGATCCAGGTTGTCTGTAATCGATTGCTTTCGCTTTCCTGTCAGAACCGAATCGTCCTTTTCAAGAGAAACAAGAAAAATCCGGCTTCCTGGCGGAAGCTGTTTCCGGATAAGGTCAACATATGGAAGGGTATACGTTTGTATCAACGCATCATTAAAACTCCAGTATGTTATGATCAGAATATTCTTCAAATCGATCCTTTGGCTTGTAAGGATTCAAGCTGTTGTGTCGTATCGACGGTGAACCAGGTCTTGGGGTAAACGGAGGAACAAAAAAGTTCCTTTCGCAGTATCAGCGCTTTCCAGACTTCATAAAAGTTCTCTGTGGGGGGCACCAGTCTATTAACATAGGCTGGATTGAGGATTTGAATTCCCGAACAATAGATCTCAGAGGGTTTGTGTCTGTTCAATTCTGTGACGATGCCCTCGGTATGAAAAATGTAATCCCCTTCAAGTCCTTTAACAGGTTTTACGGGAACCACCATGCACGCAGGGTTCTTCTTTTCTTCGTAATCCTGGCTCAGCTGATCAACATCAAGGTCCACAACATTGTCGCACGTCAGGACGAGAATGGGCTCATCAACGTACTTCAGCAGGGTATTGAAAATCCACCATGCATTTCCCTTACCATCTGTGTTGAGTACAGAAGTGACCCGATGCTCAATAACGTGTTTGGCCAACATGGCCCCCTTGTAACCGACAGTAATATGGATATTGTCTATGGTTCCTCTAAGTTTTTCTATTCCGTTAGCAATGAGTGTGGAACCATCATGGGAGGCCATCGCCTTGGGCATTTCTGCAGTCAATGGCATCATCCGCTGACCCCTACCTGCTGCCATAATGATTGCATGACGAAATTTCATACTACCGTTCTTCCTGCGGCGGATTCAGAATAAGGTCAAGGATTTCCGACTCACTCAGGCGTGGAGCATTAGCTGAATAGACAATATCATTCAAAGGTTTCTTGCTCTTCGAATTGAACGCAATGAGGTAATGCTTGATGCCATCAAAGACAAGTTCTTCTGCATAAGGCAACTCTATATCACCAACGAGATACTCATCATCCCTTTCACCCGGTCGTCCATCAATCTTCTCCCAACTTCCACCCTTCTTCTCTATCCAAGTCTTCAGTATATCTCCTATCAGCGCGGATTTCATTTCTCGTGACAACACTTTACCCTGGATCAAATCAGCATTCTTCATCGCCGTGAGTACAAGCTGAACAGCTTCATCCACGGTAAAGAAAAACCTTCGCATTTCAGGGCCAGTCGTTCCAATTTTTCCGGTCTCTTCGTGCATTTTTTTCCAGATGGGAAGCACAGAACCGGTAGACCAGGCCACGTTGCCGTATCGGACGCAACAGAATTTTGTATCCGTTTTTTCGTTCATGGAACAAAACATGCGTTCCATAATGGCCTTGCTAAGTCCATATATATTGCGAACCGGCGGTGAGGCTTTGTCGGTGGAAATTCCGATGACTACTTTCACACCTTTTTCAACGGCGACGCGCGCTACATTCTGGGACCCGGTAACGTTCACATCAATGCATTCCATGGGTTGCTTTTCGGCCAGGTCCACAAACTTGGTGGCGGCAGCATGGATGACAACATCCGGTCTGACGGCTGAAAACGCATCGCGAACTGCCTCAATACTGGCAACATCCATGGGCACCACTTCACAGCCTGAAAATTTGGCTGCAAACTGATTCTGCTTGTTGTTTCTCCCGGTCAGGATTACCTCATAGTCCTTTTTCAGTGCCAGCGCAAGCCGGCGACCCAGGAATCCCGTTCCTCCTGTAATCAAAACACGTTTACTCATCGATGGTACTCTTTCGCTTTA
>JAEUUD010000116.1:0-2788 GCA_016787625.1 Cyclobacteriaceae bacterium | reverse complement strand
CAAAAGATTTCAGCAAGATGCGGTGAAACCGAAAACTTAGCAACAAACTTCTCTTAATATCGAAGGCACTTTTTAGGTAAGCGCGGGCTTCCCCGTACAAACCTGCCGAGTTTGCCATGGAGGCCGATAGCATGTAGGTAGATGCCTGAAAGTTTTTCTTGTACTGGACGTATGACTTCAGGGCTGGATCCGTTTCGATCCTGGAAACAACATATTCCATCTTACGCTTGTAGCTTGTGAGGGATAATGTTGTTACAGATCTTCCCCGATGATGCACAATGCCGCTGTTAATTTTGTCAATGCGGCCAATCGGGTGTGCAGCAATAACCCTCATCCAAAATTCCCAATCTTCAATACCCTGGAGTACTTCAGTGGTGTCAAAAAAGAAATTCTTGTAGACGTCTTCAGAAATAAATCCTCCAATGCATGACATAAAATTTCCTTCAGCGATTGCTTTTAGGGGGTTGTTCAGCGATGGAAAAGGGTATTGATAAATCGATTGTCCTTGTTCATTGATCAATTCATACTTGTTTTGAAACACAGGGATCAAGGGGTTCTCGTCCGCGAAAGCAAATGCGTCTGCAAGGTTGTCGGGATACATGATATCATCTGAATCCAGGAATGTTACAAATCGCCCCCGCGCTGCCTTCATGCCTGTGTTCCTGGATGCTGCACGTTCATAGTTCTTTTCGTGCCTGATGAACCTGATCTTACCTGCATCAACCAGCGGCTTCAGCCTAAGTTGCGTATCATCTGTGGAGCAATTGTCGACGACAATAATTTCAAAATTCCGGAACGTTTGATCAAAAACACTTTGAAGTGTCTTTCCAATAATGGCTGAGCGATTGTAGGTGGGAATCACTACACTAAAAAAGGGATTATGATCCATACAAGGCGCTCAACGAATCGAGCATACGGTTGATGTGAAAGCGCGAAATTACATCACGTTTTCCGTTTTCGGCCAGGTTCTTCTGCAAATTGGTGTCGGCCCAAAGTGTAAGCATCGTTTCGTAAATGGCGGCGCTATTTCTGAAAGGGACCACCAGGGCATTGCGACCGTCCACAATGAACTCTGCGGCAATGCCGGAACGTGTAAAGATTGACGGTATGCCGGAGGCAAGTGCTTCCACATAAGTCTGACCAAATGCCTCACAGCATTCATCAACGGGGACATGAATGAACATATCCATCAATTGATAGAGAGAAGCAATGTCCTCCTCAAAAGGGATCAGCACATAATTGTGTCTCGGTATACTTTCAAGCAAACCAAGTACTTGTTCATGAAATGGGCCTGATGCATTGGCCAATACCAACTGAGCATCCGGGTGCGAAGAAAGAAACTGTTTGAATGCAGGAATAACATATTGGATTCCTTTCCATTCGATGTGCCGGGCAATAACTCCCACGCATGGACCATCGCTGGCAATGCCCCAGCGAATCCTCACCTTCTCCACACGGGATTTGTCAGGGTTCAGGAAATCGTCAAACCTGAAACCATGTGGAATGGAGACCACTTTTTCTTGGCTCACGTTTTCCAGTTTTATCAAAGCATGATCAGTCGCCTGGCTGATCGAAACAATTTTCGTTGCCAACACATTGCTCAATCTGTCAAACTTGATCCCTTGTCTGGCATACATGTAATGGTATGTGCTCGTGTGCCTTGTATAGATCCGCTTCTTCACCCCGACGAGCCATGCAGTCGTCAACCCCAGCAATTGTGCCTCCATCAAATGGGCATGTACAACATGAGGCCGGGTGCGAATCAGGTAAATCAACGTCCTGAAAAAAGCGGGAATGAAATCCTTCTTGCTTCTGTAAACTATTCTCTTAAAAGGAATATTGTGCTTGACCAGGTAATCCTCCAGTGATGAGCCGGATGGGTTGAGCAGAACAAAGCTCAATGCAAACCGGGACACTAATCCTTCTGAAATCCATTCGAAGGCCAACGACTTCTGTACCTGAGACACGATATAGACAACCCGTTTTTTTGTCATTGGCTATCGGGCTGATACATCAAAATGGCAGTGGGCAAAATCCCTGGAAGGAAGGATTTGTTCTCCTGATTCCGCATGACGGATATCCTGATAACCAAAATCCTGCAGCAGACTGATTAAAGCCTTTGCCGATTTATCCTGATCCCTCAGGTTGTTGTCGTCGATCTCAACAAAAAGCGTCGGTTTGAAATCATGAATTGTTTTTTGTGACCCTTCAATGACATGCATTTCAAATCCCTCCACATCAATCTTGATTGCATCGACTGTCGAAAGCCTATGATCCGCCACGTACCTGTCGATGGTTGTAACGGTTACTTTCTGACCCTCCTTGAGATGTCGTTGAATTCTCGCTCCTCCCATGTTGGAAGCAACCTGGGCTTCCAGGAATAAATTTTCTTCAGAACTTCCTAATCCCAGGTTGTTCAAATGAATATTCTTCCATGGGTTCATGGCAACATTACGCTCAAGTTTCCCGAAGACATGCTTGTTGGGCTCAAAGGCATGAACGGATCCTCCGGGACCTACACGCTTTGCAAGATTCAAAGAGATCTCACCAATATTGGCACCTACATCCAATACATGATTGGCTGGCTTTGCCATTTCATATATAGAGTCGCGGGGTTCGACCTGGATTCCCCAAAATACAAGCCACTCCATATAGTCACTTAAGTCAAGTTCATAGTGGATTCCATTACGTACCACTTTCCGGATTGAATTTTTGGAATAGGCATTGTTGAGTGGCGGCAATCGCGCAAAAAAATCGCGCGGTGTTCTCCCCTGGGTCAAACTGGACA
>JAEUUD010000115.1 GCA_016787625.1 Cyclobacteriaceae bacterium | reverse complement strand
CTTCAGCACACGGCCGGCATGGTCGTAGTCATTCCATTGCGTGATATGGGTTGTTGTCGAGGCAGCCGTATGCGAACTCTTTGTTTTCTCTACCCGCTTGATGTTGTTGTACAGCACACTCTGCTTATCTATAGCATTGAGGTCAAGGTGGTTGTTGCTCTGCGTCTGGATCACACGGTCGTAACTGTCGTAAAATACGGCACCTTTGATCCAGTTGGCCGTCACATTGCCTGTAGCGCTCAGCAACCGTCGCTTGCTCCCCGTAGCCATGCCACGCACGCTGGCGCTTGCAGCTGCCGGGATGCCGCTCAGATGGGCGTTGTCGTACGAAAACGGCGGCGTACCATTGGCATGAAAGTCATAATTGTCATAGTAGGAAACCGCCAGTCGCAATATACTGTCTTTGGGAAAGCTCACATTGGAGTATCCATGCAGAGAATCAGCACCACTCATTTTGACTTCTGTGAAGTTGGCTTCAGGATATGGTGTGCTTGACGAAGTGTACGCTTTCCCTGCCCACTGTTGCACAGAAGTCCTGCTGCGGTTATTGGCATACAACCCCGTGAACACCGGTCTGCCATACAGGTCATACTTGACAAAAGCCCACTTGCCCAATGCTCTCAGCGTGCCATCCTGCGTGAGCACGACCCTGTCGTAGATATCATAAACGATATACTTCACCACCGCTCCGGGCTCTTTCTTCTCCACGAGCCTTCCCAGGTCATCGTATGTGTATTTATAGATAAGTTCAGCAAGGTTGGCATCGCCTTCCATGCTGGGTGTACCGTCAAGGAGGGCCACAGCTTTAGGCGGTACCTGGTACCTCAGCCTTCCATAGTTGTCATATATATAGTACGTATCAAGCCAGCCTGTCATCGAGCCTCCGATGTTCTCATCAAGTTGAACCTGTTTGAGCACGGTCTGTCCAAGCTTATTGGTATACGTCCTTACTTTATTTCCATTCTCATCGGTCAGGATGGAAACAATAATTGTTTTTGCCGTGTAGTTGCCTGAGCTTGTTCCGTCAGCTTTCCAATACCTGACAGGGTAGCTTGCTGAGTTGATGGTGACCTGGTTGCGGATGGTATGGGTGTTGTCAGGATGCCATGCTTCACCGGGGGCACCCTGCTCGATAACCCTTCCGTCAGGGGTATTCCGAAACTTGCGCAGGGCGAATGGACGACTGTCTGTAGCAATTTTGGCAGTTCCTATGTAGAACTTCCGCTGTTCGCTGGAGTCATAGCCGAGGTGTACTTTTCTTATAGCAAACCTCCTCAGGTTTCCGCTTGCCGTGCTTGTTACATAGGACAGAAACGTAGTATCGCTGTATCCATCCTTGCCGTATCCCACCGGTGTAACGATGTCGCCATGCCCGGGTGATGCACCTGTGACAACGGTCTGAAATACCCTGCCCAGTCCATCCATGAATTGATTCACCTGTGAGATCTCATTATTATTCAACGCATTCAGCGGAGCATCAGCGGACAGACCCTCCTTAAACACAAGGGTGGTGCTGACCATGTCTACGTTGGTCCACTGTGAATCCAGCTCAGCTTTTACAAGCGTCGGTGCCGAAAAACACCATGAAGCCCCTGAAGATGTCTTGATCTTTACTTTATAAGAGCTGGGTTCAGGCAGGATATAACTTAACGTAGTGGCCCCAGCAATATCACCCACGTTGTTGATCCACTGGTATTGATGGTAAGAAGATGACGTGGAAAGTTGTGTTGGTGACCCGGTCACCAGGGGCACCTGGCCTGTCACTGTTATTTGAGGAATCACCGAAACCGTAGCTACGACATTAATCGGCGTTCCAGAGCACCCATCAGCCGTTGGAGTAACTGAAAATGTGGCTGACCCTTCGTTTCCGGAAGTCAGCGTCAAGGTCTTTGCAATGGGCGTTCCGCTTCCCGAAGAACCTCCAGTGACATTGGATTGAGAAACAGTCCACGCATAGGTAGTACCTGAAACCGAGTTTGGATTGGTGATGCTGATGGAAGTAGCCTGACCGGTGCATATCGCCACTGGACTTGCAGCAGCATTTGGAATGGGTTTCACCGTTGCCACCACAGCAGTTCGCGTCAGGCTCTCACAGGATTGAGTTGTGTTAAAGCTGGTTGCGTAATAGGTTGTGGTAGAACTTAGACTGGGTGAATAACCTGTACCTGTGTAGAGTGCGGAACCACCACTTGATGCAGCATACCACTTGATGTTATCAGCACTGGCTGCGGGGGTGGCGCTGATCGAAACAGAGCCTGTACCACAATGACTGCCGTTACTTCCCGTCGGCGCTGCCGGATCAATGGTAGTCATGCCAATGTGTCCTACCGTTTGGGCGCTGCTCCACCCGGAATACGGTGTGTAGGCACGCAAGTAAAGCCAGGTTGATGATGTTGGTGTATACACCGAGCCGGAATTGCTCATGCTTTCTCCAGTGGAAGAGGTTTGCCAATACCATGACGTACATGCAGGTGGATTGGTGCTTCTGGTCACTGTAACAGTCCGGCAAGTATTGGTGTTAAAGGTTGTCGACGGCGTAGACACCGAGGCTGGACTGATGGTAATGTAAATATCGGTGATCACTGTCGTCAGATTCCTGAAAGTCAGTGTGCCACCACCACATGTCGATGACCATGTTACCGAACACGAGTTCGAGGTTCCGGAAAAAGAAGTTGAATTGATGGTGCCATTCGTGATCTGCCAGTTGCGTTTGAGATAAATGTTTCCGTTGTCAAACGTGTAGGTCACTGTTGATCCAACGGCTACCGGTGAAGATGGAGTTATTTGTCCGATGGCCGTCGAAAATGATAACAATAAGATGATGATCGTAGCACCAATCGGGTAAGTAGGGAAAAACATATGATTTCTACGTGTGCTCATTCGTTCCCTGGGTTAATGTTACTTACTTGAAATTTCATTCTTGTGCCTTGGGGATCATTGGCAGGGAAGTCAAGCGTGACAAACACACCCTCTGCCGTTCTTTCAAACTTCAGGGTACCTGAAGATCCTTCGGAGGTGATATAAAAAATCAATGAACCATTTGATGCTGCATCCGGCCACGTTCCCTCAGTGCTTGTTACATCAAAACTCGAAACGAACTCACCATTTCCCTGGGTCCATTGAATGTCTGCGGTGCCATGGGTCGTCAATGTGCTGGTGTAACTGAAACTTGCCTCGGCTTTCAGGTCATACCCCTGGCTGATCGACCAGACCAGTGGAGAGGTTAGGGGGTTCTGAGATTGCACATTGGCTACAGGGAGAAAAACCATGCACATAATTCCCATCCATCCTAGTTTTTTCAGGGGCATAGACGTGTGTTGATTCATACAGCGTGATTTACAGGCAATTGACAGTACTGAATGTGATATACATTTCGCTCGTCTCCTGAGGAGGTGGCTCACAGGCAGTAGGGCATGTGCCAGAACTCCCGGGCAGATCCTCCAGATACCTGATGGTCATGACACACTTTATGTAGTAGCTTTCATTGGGTGATTCGAAATCAATACTTCCGGCGTTGGGTGAGTACGGAATGTGAGTCCAGTAGGGATAGGACGAAGTCTTAATTTTCCATTCGTAGGTGATTATTTTTGTGGTGTCTGATGTCTGCGGGTGAAACAGGTAAAAAGTAGGTAGAACATCATTGCAGGTCACTGTATCTGATCCAGTTCGATACAGTGTCAAGGTACTCGGAAGAGGTTCGCGCACACATATATTGATTGCAAATACTTCCGATTCATACGCCACGTGACTTGCCGTAAGTTTCACCGTGTAGGGCCCCATATTGGCAAATGTGTGCGTGATGGTGGTCCCTGTTCCTGAAGCCACAGGTGTAGAGCTGTTGAAGTATATTTCCCATGAGTAGCTAATGTTATCCACACATGAGACAGTGGATGCGGTATACGTAGTGGATTGTCCTTTCCTTGGAAAATTGTTCGATGAGGTAAACCCTGCAACAATGCTAATGAGGGTATCTGGCAAAGTAAGTTTATACTTCTTCCTTTCTACCAGATAGCGCTTCCGGTCGAGTGTGTTTATTTTTCTTCCGGCAGAATCGTAGGTAAAGACTACGGAGTTACCCCGGTCATCCGTCTGTGATGTTACACCAGTGAGGGGTTTGTATGTACTTAAAGCCACCGATGCAGTGACAGGAAGCGCCAATACGTCATCCACTGCAATGGTCTGATTGGCATTCAGTACCGTAGTAAATGTTGCAGGGGCATTGGTAACATCCATGATTCCTTCCAGGTATACCCAGGTATTCATCACAGTTGGGTTGTAACTAAGCGGCGTTGATGAACCCGAAACTTCTGAACCATTCCAGGCCTTGAATGTAACCGTCGTTGATTGTGCCGCTTTGGCCCAGCAGGAGACACGGTATTTATTTCCTCTCTTGCTGATTGAGGCGCTTGATAGTGACCCTAACGTATATCCATTTTCGCCCGTCCAGCCGGGTACTATACCCGAGTAATAAGTAAACCCACGGCCTGTCGGCATTTCAAAGCCTTCATAGACCGCTTCATTTCCCTTGCATAGCGCAAACGTAGCAACCGGTGGAAAGGCATAGTTGTTGGTTGTGTGATATCCTACGACATTCTTTTTGTTGTCGGACTCAGAAACAATATTTCCTTCTTCATCATACTCGTCAATCGTGCGTGTTAGAACATAACTGGAATCGTTCCTGAAAGACGAACCCGACACGGCCGACTGGTAGAAATAGGTGCTCACCGGAGGATAGCTAAGAAATTGGTAAGGCAAGGGCTTTGAACTCACCAACTTGTAAGTGATCAAGGATCCGCCATTCACCTGTTCAGTACCTCCTATCGGCGTGAATTTTTGAATTTTCTCTATGACTTCACCGTGCCTGTTGTCATCATTGAGTTGCTTGATAGCCACAGCCGCATCACCCGATGGAGAGCTGAAGGTATAATCCTTTGCATAACGGGTATTCTCTTTGGCTATGCTCCCGTCGTCGTTGGTCCTGGTGACTGTCTCCAGCATGTGATGACCACTATGATAGGCATAGGCTACTGTCGTTTTGGTGGAGTCTCCCGCATTCTCCTCTCCGATCTCTATGGACACTTCCTGTGACAGGGCTTTTATCGTACCTGTGCTGACGCCGTACTTGCTGAAGTGAAAGCCATTGCTGATCCGTTCAAAACGCAGTCCGTAGACCGTTTCGGCCGCAGGCGTCAATGTTGTGTAGGTAAATCTCTTTTGCCTGACAAGTGCTCCGGTGCTGCTGTATTCCGTTTGTTTCTTGATCAGACCGCGATCAATATTGGTATGAGGAGCAAACGGAAAAGTATACACACCATTCTTGAAAAATCCAATTGTACATGCACCGCCTGACCTTGCAATGATACTTTTTGTTCCACCTGCATAGTGAAACATGCCGGTGACATCAAACTCATACACAGTATTCCCATGTGATCTTGACTTTTCAACCACCCTTGAATAGAGCACCTCACCAAGGTCGCCAAGCAAATATGGCGTTCTGAATATTCCCGAATCTGTTGCAAATGCAAATTTTGGAGGATAGGTAATGGAGCCGCTTGTGGTATCGTTCTCCAACTCATAGTCATATTCGGTTTCAATATTATGGGCACTGTTTGTAGCCGTCGATGAACCCCCATAAGCTGCCTCGCCTCCCTTGGTCGTCACTTTCTTCACCCGTACACCACCACCGTAGTAAGATCTTGACACCTGAAGGTCATAGTAGCGGTGAGGTTCATACGTGAATGTCGTCTTACCTCCACGCGGGTAGCTTATTTCCGTCAGCGCACCAAAACCCACAGTCGATGAGTTGACCTCACGATTGTCGGCAGAGTAAGAGGATGTTGCAGTCTCACCAGGTATTGGGTGTACCCTGAGCCTTTTTCCATTTGACTCGCCTGAGTAATAATAGTTGCGTGGGATGTTTTTGTTTGTCGAAGAACCATTATAGTAACCCCAATAGTCCTGCTTGAATTTGGTCTCCCATGGAAACACGACGGTAGAAATTTCACCTGAACCAAACGTCACGGATTGGTACTTGAATGAGTAATCAGGAAATGGCTGGCAATTGCGCAGTTGCTTAATCTCTTTGAGAAAATAATGATGGATCTTTGGTTGGGCGGTGTTGGTAGACGAAATAAACCCGCGATAAACAAATTCGAATTCTCTTGAGTTGGAAAAAGCAGCCTCTGCTATGGAAACCTTCCTCACCAGATTGTTACGCCAGGTGATCGTTGCTGTATAGCCCCCCAGAACAACCGATGCTAACTGACGAGGTTGTACAGACTCTCTTACATAATAAAGGCTGTCCGCCACATTGTCAGAACCTATGGTAATGATGAAACGATTGCTCTCGGTTTCATCTGCTTCATCGTAATCAAAGGTTGCGGATTTTCCCGTCGTCTTTGACGTGATGCTCGACAGGTGCCAAACGCTCGTGTAGATTGCAGGCTGCTGATAGTAGAGGTATTCGGTCCGGAAGTGAGACACATACATTGGCGTATTCTTGTAGACCTTGCGTGTTACATTCTCCTTGACACTAAAAGTGTATTGCATGCCAAGATTGGTGGTGATAACGAACTGGGTGATGCGGTCATTGGCATCTTTTGAAACGACAAACTTCAGGTCCTGATAACTCAGCAATTTCGGGTTTCCGTCAGAGCCGAAAACAAACTGGCCGGATAAGCCAGGGGCGCTGAAATAAAACATGTCAGGTTCTGAGTCTGTGATTCGTCCAAGATTATTGATAAAAGTGTACTCACCTGATTCGTCCGAACAATTGTCAAGGACATCGTCAATGGAAAGTGTAAAGTCGTTGATATCATCAGCATTGTTGTCGAACAGCCACCCCTTGCGATCGTCTCCGTCAACATTGTAGTCATCTGGCAATCCCCTCACCTGCCTTGACACTGCACCCCCAATGCTCAGATTCCACCCAAGGCCACACGAACCTTCGCTCTCTTCAACCCTTAACGCACCTCCGTGATGCCATACGGAAATAGGTATTGAAACACCTGCATAACTTATTGTCCAAAGAGGAATAGACACCCTTGCACGACCTGTTAATGGGTCAACTGACTGACCTAAAGCCTGGACAGCCATAAGCATTACCACAAGAATGATGGTAGGATAGTGAAGTTTTCGCTCTGTCATATGATTTGATCAATAAGAAGGATTGCCCTCCAACAGATGCGAAATGCACAATAACTTTGATAAGGAACTTTTGGTATAGTAGTAACTGCTATACCAGGCCATCAGAACTTAACTTTGTCTTGAAAACCTGATCATTTTCACCCTCACTGTGGTAGTAAAAAGAAAGTACAGGTAATCTCTCCGCGCGCTGGCCCGGCAAGCAAGGCGGGGTGGCGCGATGGGCCTTTGCGGGGAAGCATCTTGCTTGCCTTGACTTTTCTTTTGGTTACTTTTCCGGCGCCTGTCCCGACTTTGTCGGGAGTCAAGGAAAAGAAAAGTGACAATCATAATGATAGGATGTCTTTCAGGCAAACCGTTCCACCATCCCGACGACTTTCCTTAGCGCTGCTTCATCATGGTCATCAAAATCACTCAGCCTGTCACTGTCCACATCCAGCACCATGATCACCTTTCCGTCTTTTATCACCGGCAGGACAATCTCTGATTTAGAATCAGAACTGCATGCTATATGACCGGGAAATTTTTCAACATCATCTACACGGATCACTTTCATTTCTTTCCAGCTGGTGCCGCAAACACCTCTTCCAAAGTCAATCCTCGTACATGCAATGGGTCCCTGAAATGGTCCAAGCACCAATTGATTCTCTTTCACCAGGTAAAACCCAACCCAGAAGAAATTCATGGTTTGACGAAGTGCCGCAGCAATGTTAGCCAGGTTGGCCGTGAGATCCTTTTCGCCATGTACGAGTGATTCAATCTGAGGAAGGAGCGTCTTATAACGTTCTACCTTATCAGTCGATTCAGCGATATGCAGTTGCTCAGCCATGTCAGATTTGTGGACGCTCCTCGTCTTTGGTCAAAGGCTCTGTATTATTTTCTATTGGCAGAAAGGCACTGTCAGTCGGTGTCTCAGCGATC
>JAEUUD010000114.1 GCA_016787625.1 Cyclobacteriaceae bacterium | reverse complement strand
TACATTATGAATGCTTAGGCCAATACCGCCTGCAGACTGGGAAATTTTTGCGCAGTTTTTCAGGGTATCATAAATGCCATCTATACTGTCATCCTTCATGGTAAGCAGGAAGCAGGAGGACAACTGTGGTTTTGGAGTACCTGCGTTGAATAGCGTCGGGGTGGCGTGTGTGAACCACTTTTCTGAAAGCAGGTTGTATGTTTCAATCGCTGCGGGAATGTCTTCTCCATGGATACCAACAGCCACCCGCATAAGCATGTGCTGAGGCCGCTCCACCACATTGCCGTCAATTTTCATCAGGTAGGACCGCTCGAGGGTCTTGAACCCAAAATAGTCGTAGCTGAAGTCACGGTCATAGAAAATGGCTTCATCCAACTCGGCGGCGTGTGCTTTGATCACCTTCCAGGAATCCTTACCAATCATGGGGGCGTTTTGGCCGGTCTTCGAATCTACGTGCGTGTAGAGTCGCTTCATGGTATTGGAAAACGACTTACTCGTCGTCTTGTGCAGATTTGAAACCGCGATCCGTGCAGCAAGGCGAGCAAAGTCGGGGTGACGCGTCGTCATCGTAGCCGCGATCTCAGCGGCCAGATTGTCCAATTCGTGGGTGGAGACGCCGTCAAAGAGGCCATTGATCACTTTCATGGCCACCTCAACAGGATTTACAAGTTTGGGATCGAGGCCGTAGCAGAGTTTCTCAATCCGGGAAGTGATTTTGTCGAACTTGACGGACTCTCTGTGTCCGTCACGCTTCAGTACGAGCATGTCCTAGGGTTGTTTGGGTGTAGAAAAAGTTTAAAAAATGGTTTCATAAGGTAACTAAAAATCCTCATTCAATGAAAATTTTGGCGCTACATCTTTTTCCGTGCTTTTCATGACGCCGGCTTTTTGGTATTCAGCCACGCGTTTTTCAAAGAAATTGGTCTTTCCGCGAAGAGAGATCATTTCCATAAAATCAAAGGGGTTGGTTGCCCCATAGATCTTCTCACCAACGAGCTCGTTGAGCAGTCGGTCAGCAACAAATTCAATGTACTGGCACATCAATTGGGCATTCATCCCAATGAGGGCCACCGGAATGGCATCGGTAACGAACTCCTGTTCAATCTTGACCGCATCCCGGATAATCTCGATCACCCGTTCCTTGGGGAGGCGGTTGACCACGTGCTTTGTATAGAGGTGACAAGCAAAATCACAGTGAAGTCCTTCATCACGAGAGATCAGCTCGTTGGAGAAACTCAGGCCTGGCATGAGGCCTCGTTTCTTCAGCCAGAAAATGGAGCAGAAGGAACCGGAAAAGAAAATGCCCTCAACAGCCGCAAAGGCAATAAGGCGCTCCTGAAAATTTCCGTTGCTGATCCACCGTAGCGCCCAGTCTGCTTTTTTCTTTACACAGGCCATCGTGTCAACGGCATGGAACAGCTGGTCCTTCTCCTTGGGATCCTTTACATACGTATCGATGAGCAAAGAGTAGGTTTCCGAGTGGATGTTCTCAATGGCTATCTGGAAGCCATAAAAGAACTTGGCTTCGGTATACTGAACTTCTGCCACAAAGTGCTCGGCGAGGTTCTCGTTGACAATTCCGTCGCTGGCCGCAAAAAAGGCCAAAACGTGGGTAATGAAGTGTTTCTCACCGTCATTGAGGTTGGCCCAGTCGCGCAGGTCGTGGCTCAGGTCAATTTCCTCGGCGGTCCAGAAGCTGGCTTCAGCCTGCTTGTAAAATTTCCAGATATCGTGGTGGCGAATAGGGAAGAGGACAAACCGGTCTTTGTTTTCTCTAAGAATTGGTTCGTCCGAAGGGGGGTGACTCATACAAAGGTTCTTTTATCTTCAGTTGGTTAGGTTCATCATCTCTTTTCATTCCAGATCCACATTTTTTAGGGGTGACGATTCCTTCTCTCACGACGCGTGATGGGAGGTTCGTCAAATAGTGAATTGGGAACAGGACAAATATTTGAAATGGGTGATACATATCAAAGGCAGTTCGGGGCGCGAAGGTTTGGGATTTTTTGGTGCCTGGTTGATGCGAACAAGGCTTAACAATTCATTCTCATTCACTTATCGGCGAACGGGAAAGTGAAGTGTGAATGAAGAAATTTTTATAAAAATATTTGGCCTGAAAACTTGCATTTCATGTGTCGGGAAAAGTCCTGGGTGTTGGTGCGGTTTCGACCTTGAGACGTTGACCGTTCATGGTCGGAATTAGACGGTCAGATAACCTGAAATCATTGTTTTTGGGCATTTCAGGCAATTCATTGGTTTTATTGACCTCCTATTCTATCTTTGCAGTCCATTTTTAAAAACCATCGTCATGTACGCAGTAGTTGACATCGCAGGCAAGCAATACAAGGTTGAAAAGGACCAATATCTGTATGCCCCACGCCTGGAGGCTGAAATCGGTGCTTCCGTGAAGTTTGACCGGGTCTTGTTGATTGACGCCGATGGCAAGGTTCAGGTGGGCATGCCCACCGTTAAGGGAGCATCCATCTCCTGTAAGGTGCTTGAGCAAGTCAAGGACAATAAAGTCATCGTCTTCAAGAAGAAGCGCCGTAAGGGTTATGCCAAGAAAAACGGGCATCGCCAACAGTTTACCAAGGTTCAGGTAGAGAGCATTAGCAGCAAATAACGATTAACCAGTAGTCCCATGGCACATAAGAAAGGTGAAGGTAAAGTAAAGAACGGCCGCGAATCGGAGTCAAAACGGCTGGGAATCAAGGTTTATGGCGGCCAAAAGGTCGTTCCTGGAAATATCATCGTGCGCCAGCGCGGAACCAAGCACCACCCCGGAAGGAACGTGGGTATGGGTAAGGACCACACCCTGTTTGCCCTCACAGAAGGCACCGTTGTATTCAAGAAAGGCCGGGCCGACAAGTCGTTTGTGTCGGTGGTTGCGAAGGCCTGATAGGGGTATTCGACAAATTCTAATAAGCACCTTCGGGTGCTTTTTTTATGTTCATACTGGGGTATTTTCGAGCCCTGTTGATACCCCCCAATCTCCCCTAAAGAGCCTGAAAAGCGACAATTTCATCCCCTTTTTGCCCATTGATCTCCATTTTATTTGCCCGCAATCGGGGTAGGGCCAAAGAAAGTTTTTAACAAATCCTTAACGGGGTATTTCGTTTTTTGAATTTGTCCCCTATTTTTAGCCTCTTAATTATTTTAACCTAAACCAAAACCTATGAAGAAGTTTTTACTGTTATGCTTCTCATTCGTTTTTGTTACCAGCATGGTCTGGGCGCAGGAACGGGTGGTTTCAGGCAGGGTGACGGCTCAAGAAGATGGGTCGTCATTGCCAGGCGTTAACGTGGTGCTTCGAGGCACTACGAACGGTACAGTTACCGACACCGACGGTAACTACAAACTGAGCGTTCCCGCTACAGGCGGAACCTTGGTGTTCTCGTTTATTGGCTTGGCCACTCAGGAAATTGAGATTGGCGAGCGTTCTGTCATTGATATGGGCATGACGCTGGATTCCAAGCAGTTAACCGAGGTAGTTGTTACGGGTCAGGGCTTTGCCAAGGAAAAGAAGGCACTTGGATACGCCGTTGCGCGCGTAGGCCAGGAAGCCATCGCAGCCCGTCCGGTCAACGACGTAGGCCGTATCCTTATGGGTAAAATCCCTGGGGTAACGATCAACCCTACTGGTGGAACCGCAGGTACTGGATCAGCGATCAACATCCGCGGTTACACGACGATCACCGGCAATACACAGCCCCTTTGGGTTGTTGACGGTGTTCCGTTCAACTCCGCAACCAACGATGCATCTGGATTTACAACAGGTGGAACGGCAGGTTCAACCAGCCGATTCCTTGACCTGGACCCCAACTCGATTGAGAGTATCAACGTGTTGAAGGGCCTTGCTGCAACGGTATTGTATGGTGACCAGGGCCGTAACGGCGTAATCCTGGTAAATACAAAGTCTGGTAGCGGTAAGAAAAGAGAACCGGAAGTAACCTTCCAGCAAACTTGGTCAATGAGCGAAATTGCCTCACTGCCGGACATCAACCAGGACTACGGTCAGGGTTTCCAGCAGTTGACCAATACTGCGACCTTCTTCAGCAACTGGGGTGCTAACTATAATGAGTTTGACTCCATCGGTCACCCTTACCAGTTTAACAATGACCTGGTTCGTCAGGCTGCTTTTGCGCCTTTCACCATGTTCACACGTATTCCCTTCAAATACTCACTGAAGTTGAATGACTTCTTCCGTACAGGTAATGTGTCTAACACATCAGCCAGTGTAACGGGTGGTACTGACAAATTGGGGATTACAGCCAGCGTAGGTTATACAACTGAGCAAGGTTATGCTCCTGGAAACGACCTGAAGAGAATCAATGCCTCGATCGGTTTCAACGGATCGATCAGCGACAAACTCTCTTTCCGTTCTTCCATCATGTACTCCAATACGGATTTCCAGACTCCTCCTCTGAATGCCGCCACTGGT
Source organism: Cyclobacteriaceae bacterium (assembly GCA_016787625.1). Classification (GTDB taxonomy): domain Bacteria; phylum Bacteroidota; class Bacteroidia; order Cytophagales; family Cyclobacteriaceae; genus ELB16-189. The sequence continues at coordinate 3,646 of JAEUUD010000114.1, read as the reverse complement.
GGTGGTGGTCCTCTTGGAGCAGTTCCTGGTCTGTATGCAAACTTCCTGTATTCACCTCCTAACTTCAATATCAACGACACGAACTTGTTCCCTTATGAAGTTCCTGCCGACCACACCATGATGTGGTACCGCGTTGGTAATGATATTGCGAATGCACGATGGATCGCAGCAAATACGAAGGAAACGGATGTTACTGAGCGCATGTTCACAAGCTCAACCATCACGTATGATTTCACACCAACCATGTCGTTGTCATATCGCGTTGGTTTTGACACGTATACTCAGCGTCAGAATCGTCTTTACAACAAAGGTGTTGGTGCCGCTACCAGCGTGAACATCAACAACGGCGTTATGCAGACACAGACAATTGGTAACAACATCTGGAACCATGACTTTATCTTCAGCTACAGCCGTGAACTTTCGTCAGATTTGACGATGAGTGCACGTGTTGGTATCAACGCGCGTAATGACTACATGCAGCGCGATGGTCTCTATTCAGAAGGTCAGGTTGTATTTGGCCTGATGCGCCACTCGAACTTTACTTCAGCTTCTTCACGCGCTACTGCATTTGATGGTCGTGCGTTCATGAGGACTGAAGAACAACAGCGCTACGGTCTGTATGGAGATTTCCAGTTCGACTACAAGAACTATCTGTTTGTGAATCTTGCTGCTCGTAATGACTGGACGTCTACACTGGAGCAAGGAAACAACAGCATCCTTTATCCTAGCGCCAGTGCTGCATTTGTGTTGACGGAAGCTTTCTCTTCCCTCAAGTCTGATGCGGTTAACTTCCTTAAAGTTCGCTTGGGATACGGTACTTCAGCCGGTCTTGGCCCGCTCTATGGAACACGCACTGTAGTAACCTCTAACCCTCGCGGTTATGTGGATGCAACTGGCGCTTATAGCTTCCACACGATCGCTGATCGCTTGGGAAACAGCGGTCTGAAGCCTGAGTTGATCTCTGAAATTGAGGCTGGTATTGAAGCCAAGTTCCTCAATGAGCGCATCGGTCTTGACTTCACGGTGTACGATCGTGGAACGACAGATTTGATCACTCTTGCTCCAATTGACCCTTCAACAGGTTTTACAGAAACCTACCTCAACCTGGGTAAACTCAGCAACAAGGGTATTGAAATTGGCTTGAACGGTACACCGTTGAAGATGGGTGGTTTCCAGTGGGATGTGATCTGGAACTTTACACTCGTAAGACCTGAAGTTGTTACGCTTGGCGAAGGTATCAGCGAGATTGTACTCGCCGGCTTTACCAACCTTGGTAACTTCGCCGTTCCTGGACGCCCGATGAACGTCATCAAGGGTAACGTCATTGCGCGTGATCCTAGCGGTGAGAAGATTGTGGCAGCTGACGGTTTCCATGAAGTAAGCCCTTTCATTGGCGAGCTTGGCAACCCCAACCCAGACTACGTAACTACGTTGATCAACACGTTCTCTTACAAGGGTATCTCTCTTTCCGTTCAGTTTGACTACCGCAAAGGTGGCAAGATGTATGGATCGACTCCTTCAGCCCTCCTGGCTCGCGGTGTGTTGGGTGGAACAGCCCAGTTGAACCGTGACCTTGCGTTCATCACACCTGGTGTGAAGCGCGTTGACACAGACGGTGATGGTATCAATGATGGATTTGCTCCTAACGATATCCTTGCAACTGCAGCTGACTACGGTTTCAATCTTCAGTTCTTTAACCGTAACGATAACGCGATGTACGATGCCACAAACATCCGTCTCCGCGAAATCTCTCTTGGCTACAGCTTGCCCAAGTCATTGTTGAGCAAGACACCTTTCAAGAGCGCTTCTATTACCCTGAATGGAAACAACCTTTGGTTTGTTGCCTTTGGAACACCCAAGTATGTAAACTGGGATCCAGAAGTATCGAGTCTTGGGGTTAATCAGGGTGTTGGATTTGACTACCTGACAGGTCCTAGCATGAAGCGTTATGGTGCTGTGTTGCGCCTTACATTCTAACCCATTAACACGCAATTCATATGAAACTATATAAGAAAATTGTATTGACACTCAGCGTGGTGGTTGCAAGCTCCTGTACGCTTGACCTTCGGGAAGACCCCAACGCAGTGCAGCCAGACGAGGTATTGCCTAGTTTGCTGCTCAACTCGATGCAGCGAAATTTGGCTACCCTCGTGAATACGGCAACTGGTAACGGACAGCAACTTGTTCGTCAACAGAATGCTGGTAGCGCGCTGTACCAGACGGCCATTACGCCACAAGGTTTGAACGGATTTTGGTCTACCGCTTATTCAAGTATCCTTCAGGATGCTGATAAGTTGACCAAGATCACCAAGCCTAATGGTTATGCTCGTCATACAGGTATTGCCCGTATCATTCAGGCGTATACACTGGTGACTTTGGTGGACTTCTTCGGAGACGTTCCGTTTTCGGAAGCCTTCGGTGGAGACGCTAACTTCAACCCAGGCGTTGACAGCCAGGCAGACCTGTACGATTATGCACTGGTTTTGCTTGACTCTGCTAAGCTTGACTTGACAACGAATACGACGACAAGCAGCCCTCCGGGGTATCAAAACCCAACAGCTCCTGGTTTGGCGGATATGTACTATGGAAGCGGTGCAGCAACGCTTGTTACTAACCCTTCGGTTAAGTGGATCAAGTTGGCCAATTCACTAAAGTTGAAAATACTTTTGAATTTGCGCCTTACAGATCAAACAAGGGCTGAGACCGGCATCGCTGCGTTGATCGCCGATGGTTCAGCAACAGGTGGTTTTATTCAGGCGCAAGATGAGAACTTCATTTTCCGCTATGGAACAACAACCACCGACCCGGATGCACGTCACCCTAACTTTGTAGGGCAGTATCCTGCTGGTGGTGGTGCGTATATGTCCAACTGGCTGATTTGGCACATGCTCTATGGCTATGATGCTATCCACAGATTCAGCGATCAGGGCGATCCTCGCATCAGATTCTATTTCTATCGCCAAGTGCTGGCCAATAGCACAAGCACCAACGATATCCGTTGCTTGGGTGAATCATTGCCAACACATTATCCGACCTCCACAGGATCAGCGATTATTGACAATACCATCGCAGGACGTCCTCCGATGGGTACTGCGCCCTCGCATCCCACCAACGATCCTACAGATGGTGCATGGAACCGCACATTCTGCTATCCTTCAGGTATTGGATATTGGGGTCGTGACCACGTAGATCCTCAAGGTATTCCTCCGGATGGATTGCTTCGCACTGCATGGGGTGTTTATCCCACAGGTGGTCGCTTTGATAGCAATGCCGGTGCTGCCGTGTCAGCTACTGTAGGTCAGCGTGGAGCTGGTTTCCAGCCTATCATGATGCGTTCTTACGTGTCGTTCATGTTGGCTGAAGCAGCGTTGTTCATGTCAGTTGGTGGCTCAACAGCCCTGACTTACTACACCAACGGTCTGAACCAGTCGTTTACAGATGTTCGTGATTGGGCAGTGAATGGTACATATAACACAACAACCGTTGCAGCCACAGCAGGTGAGGCAACCTTGTTGTCAACATTCTATTCATTGAACTACCTCGGTGGTGCATTGATTACTCCTGTAGTTGCTGCAACAACTGGTAACCTGGCTTCCCTGAGCGGAACGCTCACCATTGATGGTGTTGCAACCGTTGCTGGAGATAG
>JAEUUD010000113.1 GCA_016787625.1 Cyclobacteriaceae bacterium | reverse complement strand
AGGTTCTTCAGGGAAGAGATTTTTCAGAAGACTACAAGAGTGATACGTTGGCAATCATTGTCAATAAAGCCGGTCTGGACATTATGGGGCTAAAGAACCCCCTCGGAGAAAAACTGGATTTGTGGGGATCCAAGCGCGAATTGATCGGAATTGTTGACGACGTGCTGATGGGATCGCCCAACCAACCCATTAAGCCCATGTTCATCGTGCTTGAACCCGAATGGGCCAGCGCGGTTAGTATCCGACTTGAAAAAACAAAAGACCTCCAGGGTTCACTGAAAAAAGTGGAGGAGATTTTTAAGAAGTATAACCCTGCCTATCCATTTGAATATGCATTTGCTGATGTTGAGTTTGCCAAGAAGTTCACCACCATCAACATGATCAGCAGCCTGGCAAGTCTCTTCGCAACGCTGGCAATCATTATCACCGGGCTTGGCTTGTTTGGACTTGCGGCTTACATGGCTGAACAGAGGACAAAGGAAATTGGAATAAGAAAAGTGATGGGCGCATCGGTGTCAAGCCTTGTCGTTCTGATGTCCAATGATTTTTCAAAACTTGTACTGCTGGCTTTCCTGATTTCCTCTCCTATCGCCTGGTGGTCATTGAATGATTTTCTTGAGCGTTACCCCTACCGCATCGGAATTCCATGGTGGGTGTTTCCCTTAACAGGAATCATTGCACTCATTTTCGCTGTCATCATTGTCAGCACCCAGGCACTCAGGGCAGCACGCGCGAATCCGGTTAACTCATTAAGAAACGAATAGTCACTTCTTCTTCTTTTTGGCAAAGCCCTCGTCGATCATACCTGCTTCAAAGAGCAATGATCGTATTTGTTGATCGTTGATTTCCTCTGGCTTGTGGAAGTACATACAGTAGATCTGTTTTCTTCCTTCAGCCAGCAGGACGCCATCTTCGTTTGACATCCGGTTCCCCTGACAAAAACCAAGCGTCAGCCCTTTGGCCTGCTGTGTCTCCAGCGTTCGCTCAGGTCCCCAAAAGACAGAAGGCGGCCAGATGAAGCAGATCATTCGGTTATGTGTGTAGAAAGGCACCTCGTATGAGATTTTTTCAGTGGCCTTGGGCAGACATTCGAGAATGAGATGCCTGAGTTTCTTCGTCATCACCTGCTCCAGCCTCGGCAGTCCCGCAATGATTTCATCCACGGATTTTCCCAATCCTTGCGGAATGGGGACCTTCTTCTTTTTGACCTTTTTCATCTTCAGAAAAATACAACCATGTGGTGACAGCCTTATGACAGGAGCTGAAGGATTATTAAGTTTAAGTATCTTAGTCAGCAGTCAATGCATGTTATGGAAGCACAACCAAAAAAAGGAATGAACATCGGGCTCTGGATAGCACAAGCGCTACTTGCCTTCGGATTCGGATTCGGCGGCTATGGAAAGATGGCCTGGCCAATGGAAGAACTTTACGCCAAAGTACCTTGGGCCTCTGCCATTCCGGAATGGCTCATGCGGTTTATTGGCATAACCGAGGTTCTCGCAGCCGTTGGACTGATTTTACCCGCAGCCTTGAGAATTCGTCCGGTACTTACACCCATGGCGGCGGCAGGCCTCGTGATCATCATGGTCCTTGCTGCAGTATTTCACCTTTTCAGGGCAGAGTATATGCTTATACTCGCTAATGCGATTTATGGGGGCTTGGCCTACTTTATTTTCTGGGGTAGGATGAAAAAAAGCCCAATTCAGCCTCGTTAGCATTGAAAGAAATGTTTCCGGGAAATTAATTCCCAATTAATTACTCTGCATGCATACTAATTTCCCTACCTTGAATGCCTATGCGGCGCGAGGAGACGATTGATCACCACATTAAGACCGCCTGGCATGCCATTGCCAGGATGTATAATCAGCAGGCATTGAAGTATGGTGGGACCATGTCGATTGGGTTTGCACTCCTGAATATTCAATCAGAAGAAGGAACACCGGCAACTAAAATAGGGCCGCTCATGGGGCTCGAAGCCCGCAGTCTGACCCGGTTGTTGAAGTCAATGGAAGAGAAAGGTCTGATCACGAGAAAAACAGATGAGCAGGACAAGCGGTCGGTCAGGATTATGTTGACGGGGGAAGGATTGAAGCGGCGTGAAAAAGCCCGCGAAACAGTATTAAGATTTAACATGACAGTGAAAAATGCCATTCCTGTCCGCAAACTGGATGTGTTCTTTGAGGTCGTCCAGGATATCAATCTGATGATTGAGCGCAATGAGATTTTTGAGAAAGTAAGTAGTTAACTTAATCGTTCATACAACACATTACCCGATGAATCGTACCATTCGCAAAGTCGCTGTCCTTGGATCAGGCATCATGGGTTCACGCATCGCGTGTCATTTTGCCAACATCGGATGCGACGTCATCCTCCTGGATATTGCCCCCAAAGACCTTAACGAAGAGGAAAAGAAGAAAGGCCTCACCGTGGATCACCCTGCGGTCAAGAACCGCATCGTTCAGGGCTCCTATGACGCGACACTAAAATCCAATCCAGCGCCGCTCTTCAGCAAAAAATTCTCATCGCGTGTCAAACTCGGCAACTTCACAGATGACATGCCGAAAATAAAATCCTGCGATTGGATCATCGAGGTGGTTGTAGAAAACCTGGACATTAAGAAAAAAGTGTACGAGGAAGTGGAGAAACACAGAACACCAGGAACCCTTGTCACTTCCAACACATCGGGTATACCCATTCACCTGATGGCTGAAGGAAGGTCAGAGGATTTTCAGAAGAACTTTGCGGGTACACACTTCTTCAACCCTCCGCGCTATCTGCGCCTGCTGGAAATAATTCCCACAGATAAAACGAATCCGGAAGTGACTAAATTTTTGATGCACTACGGAGACCTTTTCCTTGGCAAAACCACCGTGTTGTGCAAGGATACACCAGCCTTCATCGGCAACCGCGTAGGGATCTACGGTTTGTTGAAAGTCATTGACTCCATGAGAAAGTTCGACCTCAACGTGGACGAAATTGACAAACTGACGGGCCCCGTGATCGGACGACCCAAGTCAGCGACCTTCAGGACGTCTGATGTTGTGGGTCTGGACACTTTAGTAAAAGTTGCCAACAACCTTTATGCTGGACTTGTCAATGACGAAGGCCGCGAAATGTTCAAGCTACCGGAAGTTGTAACACAACTGGAGAAGAACAAGTGGCTTGGAGATAAAACAAAACAAGGCTTTTACAAGAAATCAAAAAACGCGAAGGGCGAGACAGAAATTCTAACGCTTGACCTAAAGTCACTGGAATACAAGCCAAAGACGAAAGTCAAGTTTGCAACACTGGAGGCCTCTAAACCAGTCGACAATCTCAAAGACAGGTTCAAAGTCCTTCTTGGCGGAACAGACAAAGCGGGTGAATTCTACCGCGATGCGTTCTATGGACTATTTCAATATGTGACCAACCGGATTCCCGAAATCAGTGATGAACTTTTCAGGATCGATGATGCTGTGTGTGGAGGATTTGGTTGGGACCTGGGCCCATTCGAAACATGGGATGCTGTCGGTGTTGAAAAGAGCATTCCACAAATGGAAGCATCGGGATACAAACCGGCTGCGTGGGTATACGACATGCTCGCATCAGGAAATAAGACGTTCTACAAGAGTGAAGACGGACAGAAGAAGTACTATGATTCCCGCTCGAAGAGTTACCTGTCTATCCCGGGAAGAGAGAGCTTCATTATCCTGGAGAACAAGAAAGAAAATGTGGTTTGGAAGAATGCAGATTCACGCATCTATGACCTCGGTGATGGGGTGCTGAATTTTGCGTGGCATAGCAAGAGTTTTACACTAGGAAGTGCTGTGATCGAAGGCATGAACAAGGCCATCGACCTGGCTGAAAAGGATTATCGTGGACTGGTTGTTGGTCATCAGGGACCTGACTTCTCGCTCGGCGCCAACCTTGGACTCGTTTTCATGTATGCCATTGAGCAAGACTACGACGAGATTGATTTCATGATCAAGGCCTTTCAGAATTCTGTGATGCGTATACGTTATTCCGGTGTCCCCGTCGTGGTTTGTCCTCAGGGAAGAACATTGGGTGGCGGCTGCGAGATGACCATGCACGCGGACATAGCTCAGGCTGCAGCAGAAACATACATCGGACTGGTAGAGGTTGGCGTGGGCCTAATCCCCGGAGGTGGTGGAACAAAAGAGTTTACAAAACGCGTTAGTGATGTGATGGAGGAGGGTGACGTGGAACTCAACGCACTGCAAAATGCATTTATGACCATTGCTACCGCCAAAGTGGCCACATCGGCTGAAGAAGCTCGTGAGTTCGGCATCTTGAAGAAGTTGGACCGGGTATCGATGAACAGGGACAGACAAATTGCAGATGCCAAAGACGCTGTGCTTGAACTGGCTGAAGCCGGCTATACCATGCCTCAGCAAGCCAAGAATATCAAAGTGCAAGGACGCACCGGTCAGGCACTCTTCCTTGCCGGATTGCAGGGAATGAAAATGGGTAAGTACATCTCTGAGCATGATGCAAAAGTAGCGCGATGGATCGCTAACGTCATGTGCGGAGGAGACCTGACCTCACCGCAGGAAGTCACCGAACAATACCTGCTGGATCTCGAACGTGAGGCATTCCTTTCCCTTACCGGAGAAAAGAAAACGCTGGAGAGAATACAAGCGATCCTCACAGGAGGTAAGCCTTTGAGAAACTGATTTGAAACAACCATTAACAAAGTAATATGGACGCATACATTGTAGCAGGCTTTCGCACCGGAGTGGGAAAGGCAAAAAAGGGAGGCTTCAGGTTCACCAGGCCTGATGACCTCGCTTCCGATGTAATCAAGCATATGGTGAAGACAATTCCTGGTCTTGAAAACAAAATGGTGGATGACCTTATTGTCGGTAATGCCGTTCCGGAAGCGGAACAGGGTATGCAAATGGGCCGAATCATCGCACTGCTTTCACTGGGTTTGGATGTTCCGGGATTGGTCATCAATCGCTATTGTGGATCAGGTGTAGAGGCGATCGCCATGGCCAGCACACGGATTCATGCAGGTCAGGCTGATGCCATCATTGCGGGCGGAACCGAATCGATGTCGCTTGTTCCGGTGATGGGTTTCAAGACCGCGCTGAACTATGCGATTGCAAAAGACAACCCAACATACTATACCAGTATGGGTCTTACGGCCGAAGAAGTTTCCAAACAGTACAAGATTTCACGGGAAGAACAGGACCAGTTCTCATACGAATCACACATCAAGGCCGCCAAGGCCTGGCAGGAAGGAAAGTTCAAGGATGAAATTGTACCTATTACTGTGAAGGAGGTTTATGTCGATGAGAACATGAAGAAAAAAACCCGCGAGTACATTGTTGACAAAGACGAAGGCATCCGTGCAGACACCACCGTTGAGGGGCTTTCAAAACTGAAACCGGTTTTTGCTGTTGGCGGAACAGTGACCGCAGGAAATTCATCACAAACATCTGACGGGGCGGCCTTTGTCACCGTGATGAGCGAACGCATGGTGAAGCAATTGAATCTCAAGCCCATTGCACGCATGATGAGCTATGCAACGGCTGGCGTTGACCCTCGCATTATGGGCATCGGCCCGGTAGCTGCCGTTCCGAAAGCGCTGAAGATCGCCGGAAAGAAGCTTGACGATATCGACATCATCGAACTCAACGAGGCGTTTGCCGCCCAGTCATTGGCTGTCGTCAAGGAGCTTGGCATTGACAGGGCAAAGCTAAATCCAAATGGCGGAGCAATTGCCGTTGGGCATCCGCTCGGATCATCAGGGGCGCGATTGTCGGTTCAGCTATTCAACGAGCTCAGGCGTCAGAAGAAAAAGTATGGCATGGTAACTGCCTGCGTGGGTGGCGGCCAGGGAGTAGCAGGTATCTATGAGCTGCTGAACTAAGAAAATAATCAACCGAAACGAATAACTGGAGTATGGCAACACTTACTGAAACCAAGAAAGCAATTAAGGGAGGCGAATTTCTTATCCGGGAAACGCAGGCTAACGAAATCTTCATTCCTGAAGAGTTCAATGAAGAACAGAAGATGATTATGCAGCAGTGCAAGGACTTTCTCGCCAAGGAAGTCTTTCCCCGACTGGATGAAATCGATTCAATGAAAGATCCCAAACTTATGCCATCCATTCTGGACAAGGCGGGAGAGCTTGGGTTGTTGGGGACTTCTGTTCCACAGGAACTCGGTGGTTTTGGTATGGATTTCAATACGACAATGCTTGTTGCCGAATCATTGGGTGCAGGACATTCCGTGGCTGTGGCGGTGTCGGCACACACAGGCATTGGTACACTTCCGATCCTTTACTACGGCAATGACGCACAGAAGAAGAAGTACATTCCCAAACTGGCGACGGGTGAGCACAAAGCAGCCTATTGTCTGACAGAACCGGATTCAGGCTCCGATGCCAACTCAGGAAAGACCAAAGCAAAATTGACCGCTGACGGAAAGCACTATGTCATCAATGGGCAGAAAATGTGGATCACGAACGGAGGATTTGCTGACATCTACATTGTATTTGCCAAGATCGACAGCGATAAGAATTTGAGTGCCTTTATTGTTGAGCGTACATTCGGTGGGATCACCATGAACGAGGAGGAGAAAAAGATGGGGATCAAGGGATCATCAACACGGCAGATTTTTTTCAACGATTGCAAGGTACCTGTGGAAAACCTGTTGAGTGAAAGGGAGAACGGCTTCAAGATTGCGGTGAACATTCTTAACATTGGCCGCATCAAGTTGGGGATCGCGGCATTGGGCGGAAGCAAAATGGCCATTTCGAAAGCCATCCACTATTCGAAGGAACGCAAACAATTTGGTGTACCCATAGCAAGCTTCGGGGCGATCAAGCATAAGGTGGCAGATGTAGTGACGAAGATTTTTGCCAGTGAAGCAGCACATTACAGAGCATCACAGAACATCGACGACGCCTACAATGCTCTTGTAGCGGGGGGAATGGATTCAGGGAAAGCGCGTCTTAAAGCACTGGAGGAATTTGCTATAGAGTGTGCGATTCTCAAAGTGCACGGCTCTGAAGTGCTTGACCTTGCCGTGGACGAAGGTGTTCAGATTTACGGTGGGATGGGATTTTCAGCGGAGGGCCCGATGGATCGCGCTTACCGGGACGCACGAATCAACAGGATTTTTGAAGGAACGAATGAGATAAACAGACTCCTGACCATCGATATGCTGATGAAGCGCGCGATGAAAGGCTCGCTGGATTTGATGACGCCAACAATGGCGGTCATGAAAGACCTTACCTCCATTCCTGACTTCGGTGCAAGCGATGATAGCGCAGTTTTTGCAAAGGAGAAAAAGGTGTTAAGCAATTTGAAGAAGGCTGGTCTGATGGTTTCCGGGGCAGCCGTTCAGAAATTCATGATGAAGCTTTCGGAGGAACAGGAGATCCTCATCAACCTGGCCGACATGCTCATTGAAGGATATGTGGCGGAATCGGTGTTGCTCCGCGTGGAGAAGTTGATCGGCATTCGCGGAGAGAAGGCTTGTGCGGTGCAGAAGGACATGGCCATGATCTACCTGCATGAGGCTGTTGAACGCGCAGCCAGTGCGGGCAAGCAGGCCATCTACTCCTTTGCTGAAGGCGACGAACTCCGCCTGATGCTCTTAGGACTAAAGAGATTTACAAAGATTGAGCCTTTCAACCTCAAAGAGGCTAGACGGAGAGTGGCCGAGGTAACGCTGGAAAAGGGCGAGTATCCATTCTGAGATCAGACTTGAAATAGCATTTGAATGCCGGCCGAGAGCCGGCATTTTTTATTTGCGCATGTCAGCGTGGAATGCAACCTATTTATAGATATTAGCGTATTGGTTTAACTATATTGTTAAATACTTTGGCTAAGCAAAAACGCGATAATTCGACTGAAAAGGCCATTTTGGTGGCGGCAAGGAAGGTTTTTACCCGTAGGGGATATGCTGCTGCAAGGATGGAGGAGATTGCCAGGGAGGCAGGGATCAACAGGGCGCTCTTGCATTACTATTTCCGAAGCAAGGAGAAGATGTTTGACCTCATTTTCGAGGAACGGATGAAAGAGTTCTTCCTGGGACTGGCGGGGATCGTCAATGGGCCGCTATCACTGGACGAGAAGATCAGGGCAATCGTCAGGCACGACATCGACATGATCAGTGCTCAGCCGGATCTTCCGATTTTCATCATGCAGGAGTTGGCACAGAACCCTGAGAGAATGGTTGGCACGGCCCAGCGTGCGGGTATGAATCCTGGTGGTGTCATGAAGGCCTTCTTTTCTCAAGTGAAGACAGCCGTGGATGAAAAGAAGATTCGACCGATCGAGGGAGGTCAATTATTGATCAATGTGATGTCCATGTCGGTTTATCCGTTCATCGCCAAGCCCGTGATCAAACTGGTTCAGGGAATGGACGACACGCAGTTTGATCGCATGATGGAAAGAAGAAAAGAAGAGGTCGCTCAATTTGTCATTGACGCACTAAAGCCATAGCCTATGAGACGCATTATTACCCTGTCGCTCTTATGTCTTGTGAGCATCCCAACGATGTCACAAACAATGACACTGGAGGAGTGTCAACAATCGGCGCGTGAAAATTTTCCCATGATCAAACAATTGTCGCTACTCGACAAGAGCCTTGAGTTCAATATTTCAAATGCCAACAAGGCCTACCTGCCGCAGGTGAGCATCACAGCGATTGAGGGATACATCTTCAGCGGACTGCCTTCGTTTGCGCCCGGAGGATCTTCGGAGTCAGGATTCAAGTTCATCGGCATTGGTCAAATCAATCAGACGATATGGGATGGTGGTGCAACGAAAGCGCAAAAAAATATTCTTCAGGCTTCCAACGAAGTAGACAAATCAACCATCGAGGTCACTGCGTATGCGGTTCGCGATCGTGTCAATCAACTTTATTTCGGAGTGCTGTTAATCGAAGAA
>JAEUUD010000112.1 GCA_016787625.1 Cyclobacteriaceae bacterium | reverse complement strand
CTTCGCCGAGATCAAAATATTTCATCGAAAAGGCTACCGCCTGGCGTCGGTCAATCTTATAAAAACCTGAAAGGTAAAAAATGTACATGTCGTTGATGATCTTACCAAGCCAGGGTGTATAGGAAGCCGATACGCCAAAGTCCTTTTCAACAAAGACCAGCTTGGCAGAATTCCAGTAGGCGGAATTGGCATCGGCTGAAGAAGCGACACCGGCATCGCCCAAAGCAGCAGCACGGGCATCAGGCGTTATACCCAGGAAGGGTACCGCTGTCGTGATGGTGCGGTTGGTGCTGTCCTGGCCGATAAGTGTTGAACCTCCGATTGGCTGAGCGAGTGCCTGATTCACCGCCAGAATGGTGATAAAAGCCAGAGCTAACTTATTCATAATCAACTTCTAAGGGTCAAAGATAATCAATTGAGTAATATAACCTTTGCAATCCGCTCGTTTTTCGAGCCGTCCTCCAAGGAACGAACAGCCAGCTTCATCAGATATAGTCCTTCGGGTAATTTTGTGCCGTCAGGTGTGCTGCCATCCCATGCCGGAAGGTCTACTTGATACGCGCTGGTATCAATGAGGTAAGTGTTGTAAAGAATGACTTTACCCATTCGGTCGAAAATAGTGACCGCAGCCTCCAGATCCTCACCAGACCGGTTGTGTTTGAAATGAAGCACGGTTGACCCGGAGAATGGATTGGGATAATTCAGCCATTGTTCAATCTGAATTCCTGACTGATCGGAAACGTAGAATGTGATGGATGATGTCGATGAATTGCCAAAAGTATCAGTGGCTCTCAGTGACAACACATGCATTCCCGGTTTTAATCCGTCGATTGGATAATTAACCTTTCCTCTTGTAAAGTTGTCAACGTCTGACTGATAGTATGCATTCAAATGCCATGTGGTGGTATCATCCAGTGTGGCGATAATATCATTGTCTGCATTGAAATTGGATATGTCGATGCCATGCTCGTCACTCAGGATGGCAACGATCCGACTGCTCGTGTTGACAAGGCCACCGCTGATAAAAGTAGTATCACCCATAAACAGCTCAATGCCTGGACTGCTGTTATCCGATCCCGGATTTTTTTCCACACTTCCGATTTCCAGGATATCACGACTTCCCATTCCGTCCTTTTGAGCGGACTTCGAGTAGTTATAGAGGCTGAGTTTGCCAGGACCCACCAGTGGATCGATGGACTTTGGCAGAATGAACTCAATCTCAAAATCACCTTGAGTCACTGAGGCCTGACCTCGAAACAGTGCATTATCGTAGATGGTGAATTCAAATGGAACATTTTCGTCACCCCGGGTAGTCAATTCGCTGATCTTATCGTAAAGGGTCAGGTTGAGGATGCCATTGAACCCCGAATCTTTGATGCCCTGAAACCGGACTTCACCGGTCACCCTCACTTTGCTCAGCGCCTTGAGTGTGTCTGAGCCTGAAGTGAGGTTGATCACCGAAGAGACAAACACTTCCGATGAGCCTAACGGTGGGAACATGGACGGATCGCCCAGCAATGAGAAATTGCGGTTGTTGACGCCGCTCATGCTGTTGTTCTTTGTATCACGGAAAACGGCGCCCCAGTCCCTGAATGATCCGCTGGAGCGCGTGAACAGGGATTCATAGAATTTCTTGTTCAATGTGAAATTGGTATTGGAATAGACAGGTCTTGAGGTGGTGACCAGTCCAATCGACCCGGACTTATCTCTGAAGATTGACATTTCAGCTGAAGAAATGAGACCCGGATCGTCGTTTCGTCCGAACTCACAGGTTGCAGTAACCAGAAACGGATATCGTGCGCCAGGCTTCCACTCGTCAAAAGAAAGCTGATCAACCAGCCGTTCCTGTGCCCATTGAAGTTCGCTGCCATGACCCGTATAATTGAGGATGCCAACGCCAGCAGAAATTTTCTCGCCAAGAGCTTTTCTTGCTTGTATTGAATACTGGTTGATCTGTTCGAAGTAGTCAAGATAGTTCTTGCTGGTCTTGACTTCCGGATAATCGTTGTCCAGGATCGTGGCCATTTGATCGGCTTGTCCCTGATGAATATTTAAGTCACCATCATCGGCAACAAACAATACTTCTTTCCTCCATGATCCCCAATTTTGATTCTCATAGTCGATCACCTTATCTACCCAGGTGGCAGCTTCCTCAAGTTTTTTTACAGGAATTCTGCCAACCCCGATTTCCATCGTGTGTGGCTCAACAGGATTTTCACCCCAGTTCCCCTCAGCATCCTCAAGAAATCCCAAATAATCATCGGAAGCGTACGTTTGAAGCGGATTCAAGGAATTTCGTGACTGATAAATAGGAACAAAATTCTTGTTGAATGAAAGCTGGTCTTTGTAGTCGTAGGAGCCTTTGCCGAAGAGCAGGACATTCTTGATGCCAGTACCCAGATCAAAAAGGTGCTTCACATAATTGCGGAGCGCTGTTACATCCTGCCTCCCCCCGGAAAATTCATTGTAAACCTGTATGGTGGTAACAACGGTCACTTCAATGCTACTATGTGACCTTCGGTGTGTGGCGAATCTTTCAGCCTCCTTGAGAAACTCAGGCGCCGAAATGACAAGCAGGTGAGTCGTCGCTGTGGCATGGAGATTTTGAGACGGCACGTCACCTTCCCGAGTCGGCACCGGAAAGTTCTGATTTCGCACCAGGACATACTTTCGCAGCGAACCTGAGAATGCACTGAACGTTGTTGTCCCGCCGGCAAGCAGGGTTGTCGGTTGCCTTATTGGAAGAAATGGATCTGTCACATCCCATACCATTTCAGTGCCGGTGGTGTTGGTGATGTTATACTGTGAAACGGGTTGCTCAAGACTTTTGAGTGAACTGAAAATCTTCTGATCCCCGTAAACAGCCAATTTTCTTTTCGAGTGGAGCAACAAGTAATCGAGATAGGCAAATGATCTCCCTGAAGCGGCCTTGCTAAATCGAATCTTCACATCCTGATAGGAGCGACCAGCTGCATTGACTGTAGATTCATTGAATGCAAGGGTATCATGCACTTCAGCGCCTATGGTTTCATAGGGGATATCGAGTACAGGCGGCACCGATTGTGTTCCGACAGAAATGTTGTTCATGAAAAACTCAAAGGAGGATGGCGCAAAGGAACTTCCCATGACACCTGTAATCAATTTGACCGTGGAGCCTGCTACAACATTGGATTGGTCAAACCTGACAGTATACTCCAAATTCGAATCGAATCGTTCACCGTACCATTTTCTTCCGGAATGCAGCTCATTGGTTTGTTCAGTCTCGTAATAACCGAAATCATCAAACTCGGCAACAACAGGAAAAGATCCGTTAATAACTGGCGTGCTCCCTATCCTTAGTCCAGGGGTACTTCCTACCGTGAGGAAATAGAAGTTTTTGTCAGTATACAAGTTGTTTTCGTAGGAAAATGTTCCAGAAGAAGGGTTTAGCGCATATCGATCCGGGCCTTGACCAAAAAAGAGGATGTGATCCGAGCCGTCAAATTTTCCGTCAGCTTGCCCAACGACCATGATTGGAATCTCGAAAAGATCGCTTGGAGGAGTTTGACTATTCTTCTGTGGAAGCATGCCATTGGTGCTGCTTGCGTAGAGCTTAATCATCCGGGGGTCAAGGGAGTTCATATTGATGCCCATCCCTGCCAGAAAATTGTAGTCCATCCGGTACACGCCATCGGAAGTGACGGAGATTTTTCGCCAGGTACCCGTATGAAGTATCGATGCCGGTTGAGCCCAAAGGCTACCGGTCACAGTCAGGCAAAGGAGCAATACAAATCTCACGTGGTTTAGAATCTCACCCAAACTCTTAATAACGAAATGCCCACATAGGTTAGTATGATAAAGGGCATGGCCGAAAGCTGCCAGATCGCGAGCAGTAATACGGCAAAAACGATAAAAGTAAACTTCAGCGAATTGTCGCGCCAGGTGAAGGACTTGAACTTGAGAGCAAAAAGTTCAAAGGGAGCCACAAGCAGGAAGCAGCATGTTAAGGTAATAGGGACAAGAAAAATATCTTGAGAAATGAAAGTATCCCACGGTGATTGCAGGTGAACAAGTGATGTGATAAAGAGAGCATTGGCCGGCGTTGGCAGCCCGATAAAGGAATCTTTCTGATTTTCGTCCACATTAAATTTTGCAAGCCTCAATGCTGAAAAAATGGCAAGCCCGAAAGCGGTGTAAGGCAAGTACTCGCTTGATGAAAGTGTATCGATCATCGTGTACATGACCAGCGACGGAAGAAGTCCAAAACTCACCATGTCTGCAAGAGAATCCAGTTCTTTGCCGATCGCTGATGACACCTTGAGAGCCCTTGCGGCAAAACCATCGAGAAAATCAAAGACGCAGGCGATCACCACGTAAAGGATGGCTGTTTCAATTTTTCCGTTCCACACCGCTATGATGCCCAAACACCCGCTAAACAGGTTGAGGCATGTGAGTGCATTTGGAATGTGACGGAGAAGCTTCATCAGACGGGTAACGCGCAGAAAGGATTATTTACCTTTTCCTCACCCAGTGTTGTTATGGGCCCATGCCCCGGATGAACAACAACATCATCAGGGAGTGAAAATAATTTTTGATGAATACTGGAAAGAAGAGTGTCCAAATTTCCACCCGGAAGGTCGGTCCGTCCGATGGAGTGAAAGAAGAGTACGTCTCCGGCGATGAGCACGTGCTGTCCTGCATGATAAAAACCAACGTGACCAGGAGAGTGACCTGGAAGGAATATCACATCCAACACAGTCGATCCAAAGCGAAAGGGGGTACCCTCTTTCAGCTCGTGATCCGGCAGCACTTCCTGATATCCCGGGAAACCATAATTGGATGCATAACTTTTTACAGCTTTTAGTACAGGCAGTTCTACGGGATGAATCAATAAAGGAATGTTGTATTCCTTCTTGACAAAGAAATTTCCCAGAACATGATCGATATGACAATGCGTGTTGAGAAGCCATTTGACGGTGAGCTTCTCGGATCTAATGAATGCCTTCAATTCTTCATGCTCCATCTTTTCGTAGCATCCGGGATCGACGATGACAGCCTCGCCTGACTCATCGTAGAGCACATAGGTATTCTCCTCAAAGGGGTTAAAAGTAAAGGACCGGATATGCATCATAGGACAAATTTACACCATCAGGTTCATGATTGTTGCGGTTTTCTGCATTTCTGAGCAGGGGCGGTCCTCATACCTCATATTGACCAGGATCAAATCCAGGGAAGTCTGGAATTGCCAACCTGAGAATTTTGATACCTTGTGACTGAAACCCAACAACATGAAAAAGCCTAATTACCTGAAACTAGTACTGGTTATTCTCACGATCGGAGGAGTCCTCTCCTGCGGAGCGCCCGAGAAAAAGGAGATGAAGCTGTATACCATTCAGCAATTCATGGATATTGTTCAGATCAATGGAGGATCTTTTTCCGCGGATGATTCAAAGGTGATGATCAACTCAAGAGAGACGGGGATTTTCAATGCCATCACGATTGACATCAAGACTGGCCAGCAGACACCACTCACCGCCTCAAGTGACAACGCTATTTTAGGACTCTCATACTTTCCGGGAGATGACCGGATTGTCTATACAAGTGATCAGGGAGGCGATGAAATCAACCACCTATTTGTGAGAAATCAGGATGGTTCAGTGATCGACTTGATTCAAGACTCCACAGCGAAGGCGCAGTTTGCCGGATGGAGTTACAACAAGAAACTGATGTACTATGCCTCCAACAGCCGTGACAAGAAGTTCTTCGACTTGTATAATGTTCAAGTCCCGACAGGAGAGAATAAAGTTTATCCCTCGACCTTACTCTATAAAAATGACAAGGGGCTTAATCCCGATGTAATCTCTAATGATGATCGCTACATCGCCCTCAGCGAGTCCATCACAACCAACAACTCCAACATGTACCTGCTTGACACACAGACAGGAAAAACGCAACTCCTTTCAAAGCATGATGGTGATGTTCAATACAGTCCTCAATATTTCAGCCTTGATGGAAAGAAACTGTTCTATACAACAGACGAAGGCAGCGAGTTCACCTATTTGGCAAGCTATAATATTGCTACCGGTGAAAAAACAAAAGTAGAAGAGGCTCCATGGGATGTCATGTTTGCCAATATTTCCAGAAATGGAAAGTACCGCTACGTGGCCATCAACAACGATGCGCGTACAGAGATCAAGATGTACGATGAATCAGCCGGAGGAAAGCAAATTTCCATCCCCGGTTTGCCGGAGGGAGATATCACAGGCGTGAACATTTCGGATAGCGAAAAGATCATGTCTTTCTACGTAAGCAGTTCCAAGTCACCAAGCAACCTCTTTGTTTACAATTTTGAAACCCAGGAAGTCAAACAACTCACCAATACCATGTCGAAGGAGATTGACCCCAATGATCTCGTTGCCGGTGAGGTGGTTCGCTTCAAATCTTTTGACGGCATGGAAGTTCCGTGCCTCCTTTACAAGCCTAAAGGAATCACTGAAGGAGAGAAGGTGCCTGCGCTCCTTTGGATTCACGGCGGTCCAGGCGGCCAAACCCGCCTGAACTATTCAGCATCCCTTCAATTTCTTGTCAATCATGGGTATGCCGTTCTTGCGGTGAACAACCGGGGCAGTTCTGGGTACGGAAAAACATTCTTTGCAGCGGATGACCGGAAGCATGGTAATGAAGATTTGCGTGATTGCGTTGAATCCAAGAAGCTCCTGGCAAACCTTGGATATATCGATACGGAGAAGATTGGGATCTATGGTGGAAGCTATGGTGGTTATATGGTGATGGCTGCCCTCGCATTCACACCGGAAGAATTCAAGGTAGGCGTGAACCTGTTTGGTGTGACCAACTGGATCAGAACATTGAAGAGCATTCCACCGTGGTGGGAATCTAATCGCAAGGCGCTGTATACAGAGCTCGGCAATCCATTTTCAGAAGATTCCGTAGCGCTGTATGCCAAGTCACCTCTGTTCCACGCAAACAAAATCACCAAGCCCTTCATCGTTCTTCAGGGCAGCAATGATCCCCGCGTTCTTCAGGTTGAGTCTGATGAGATTGTAGCGGCGGCAAAGAAAAACAGTGTGCCTGTTGAGTATGTCATTTTCCCTGACGAAGGACATGGTTTCGTCAAAAAGGAAAACAACATCAAGGCTTCTGAGGAAGTGTTGAAATTTTTGGAGAAATACCTAAAAGGGGTTGAGCCTGTAGAGCAACAATAAGCTACCCAAGTGCCTCAACACCCTTGACGTGTTCAGGCATCATTCGGGTAAACAGATTTTCGATACCTGCCTTAAGGGTAACCGTAGAAGATGGGCATCCGCTACATGAACCCTGCAGGCGTACCGTTACAATCCCATCCTTGAAGGAGTGATAAGTAATGGCTCCGCCGTCCTGCTCGACGGCAGGTCTAATATATTCGTCAAGGATATTCTTGATCTGTTTGGTGACTTCAGTCTCTTCTTCCTGAGACTCAGCCGGTGTTTCGGGCTGGTCAAGAATCAGTTTGCCGGACTCTAAAAACTTTTGAATGTGCTCCCTAAGGGTGCTCTGAACCTCGATCCATTCTACATCCTCCTTTTTTGTAACGGTAACGAAGTTGCTCATGTAGAATACCCGTTCAACGAATGGATACATGAATAACTCCTGAGCGAGCGGGGCATGACTGGCGCTCTCCGGGTTTGGAAAGTCAAAACTCATCCCCTCCGGCACAAGCATGTCATTAACGACAAACTTCAGGGAGTTGGGGTTCGGATTGGATTCGAGATAAATGCTAATGGGTTTTGGAGCAGCTTGTATCATAGGTATTCAATAGAACAAAGTTAGCGCATTTTGGTTCCAGCCAGGAAAGGCCACTGAAAATCCTGCCTAGCCCCCGGCTTGAGGATTTTCCAGTGAATTTTCCCACTTACTCACCACGGCCGTTGCAATACTGTTTCCAACCACATTGGTTGCACTACGTCCCATATCCAACAAAGGATCAATACCCAACAGGAGTGCCAGACCGGCTTCAGGGATATTGAATGTGGCAAGGGTTCCAGCAATGACGACCAGCGATGCGCGTGGTACACCAGCAATCCCCTTGCTGGTGAGCATGAGTACCAGAAGCATGCTGATCTGCGTAGCAACAGGTATGTCCATACCGTAGGACTGGGCGATAAACAGAGATGCAAAGGTCATGTACATCATGCTGCCGTCCAGGTTAAATGAATATCCCAGGGGAAGAACGAAACTCACAATCTTGTCTTTGCATCCAAATGCCTGAAGCTTTTCCATGGTCATCGGAAAGGCAGCTTCGCTGCTTGATGTGGAGAAGGCGAGGAGGGTTGGCTGCCTTACTTTCTTGATGAGATCTACGACCCTTTTACCCAACACGGCAAACCCGGCCGAAAAGAGCAATACCCATAGCAGGAACAAGGTGAAGTAAAATTCACTGATGAAGATCGAGTACGTCGTAAGAATGCCTAGCCCCTGCGTAGCGATGATGGCCGTCATGGCTCCGAAGACAGCTATTGGCGCAAGGTTCATGACATACCCTGTGACTTTCAGGATCACATGGGCTGCTGCATCCATGAAAGTGATGACAACCTTGCCTTGCTCACCAATGGCGGCTGTACCAATGCCAAAGAGGATGGAGAACACAACAATCTGAAGGATCTCATTTTTTGCCATGGATTCAACGACGCTTGTTGGAAATACATGGTAGAGAAACTGCTTGAGAGAAAGTCCGGCGGCGGTCAGTCCACTCATATCGCTTGCATCCGGCAGGGGAAGATTCATGGCTTCACCTGGTCTGAAGAGGTTAACCATGACCATGCCCAACAAGAGGCTCATCAATGAAGCGCTCACAAACCACCGCAATGTTTTGCCACCAATTCGCCCAACCGATGCGATGTCCCCCAGCTTGGCAACTCCAACAACAAGCGTCGTAAAG
>JAEUUD010000111.1 GCA_016787625.1 Cyclobacteriaceae bacterium | reverse complement strand
AAAGTCGGCGGTGGTGAGTTGGTGAAACTGATGGGAACATCTGCATGGTACGCACCTGGATCAGCTGCTGCTCAGATGGTGGAGTCGATTGTGAAAGATCAACGTCGCATCCTGCCGGTGTGCATGCAACTCGATGGTGAGTATGGCATTAACAACTGTTACCTCGGCGTGCCTGTGGTGCTTGGAAAGAACGGCATCGAGCGTGTCATTGAGCTCGACCTCAATGCTGATGAAAAAGCACTTCTCGAAACCAGCCGCATCCACGTGAAGGAAGTGATGGATGTGCTGGAGAAGTTGGGGAAGTAGGCCGGTAAGAAGTAATCAGTAGGTCGGTAATCGGTGAGTCGGTCATGCTGAGCAGCCTGCCCTGAGCCAGTCGAAGGGTAGTCGAAGCATGACAAAGGAGCGAATGGTAATCGGTAGGTCGGCGACAGGAGGTGTTGGGTTTTAGGAGCTAAGAACTAAGAGGTAAGAATTAGAAATTAGAAATGAATTCCAATTTCTTGCTTCTAGATTCCAGATTCTAGCTTCTAGCTTCTGTGCCAACGAGCGGATAGAAGATCTGCGGGAAACCTTTTTAGTCTTTAGCTTTCAGCTTTTGATACCACAGATTACACGGATTTCCACGGATTGGAATCATGGCAAACTCCATTTCACTTAATTAAGAATTAAGAACTAAAAATGAAAAATTAGAAGTGAGAACTGGATTCCAGCAGTCGGTAATCGGTAATGGCTAAAATCGATTTGGTAGTCTTTGCGATCATTGCGACTCTGCGTCTTAGCGTCTGTCCCGCCTATGGCGGGAGTGGTTACTGGGTGGACCGTTGAAGCAGTGAAAATTTTGGTACTCACCGCAAAGACACTAAAGGCGCAATGGATTGCAAAGGGTGTAAGCGTTCAAAGCTACCATCTGCGAAAATCTGCGAGTTAAATCTGCGGAGATCTGCGGGAGATCTTTTTTAGCCTTCGGCTTTTGCACACAGCGAATCATCCAAGTGCAGTATCTTTATGGGTGAACACAGCAGGCAGGTTGGAACATACGGGCCTGAGGGGGAGATGGTACTCATGAGCAAACTAACTATTTCAAGTACTTAAGAGAATAGCAATGCAAACTTACACTTGGTTGCTTGCTATTTTGGTGAATCTATCTATCGGTGCCTCCACTTTGGCACAAATCAAAAACCCTTGTCTTGAGCTCGAACGTAAGGCGGTTGATTCCCTTGTTGAGTACACGTTGAGACAAAAAGCAAAAAAGTCAACAATTGAGGCGTCCCTTAAGTTGATTGAAAGTGCGATAGAGTGCGATTCCAATCAGTGGAGTTCTCGAGATAACAGAATTGTAATATTAGCTGTGATGGGGGAATACCGAATGGCTATTAGTGCTGTTGATGATGAATTCTACAGGTCAGGCAAAGATTCATCACAGCTGGTTTTAAAGGCTGCTTATTTTGAACAGTTAGAAATGTATGATTCAGCAGACTACCTATACAAGGGATTGAATAGGTACTTTGAAGGTCGCCTTAGAAAAGATCCTGAGAACGAAAGTCTGATCTATCATACAGTTTTTACTGAATTTAAGACCTATGGTTGGCGCAAAGCAAAGGCCAGTATAGATTATTACAAATTGAAGTATCCCAAGAGAACCCACTTATTGAAATTGTTAAAGTCTATACACCCGTGAAATGTCTGGAGCGGTTGAATGATATTCTAAGGAGAACACTCTCTGGCGCCTATAAAAAAGCAAGTTTGCTTTCCGGCCGCGTACTTGTAGTATTATCGTTCTGACAATGACTAGTTTCGATCCTCAGCTCAGGCTCAGACAAAGTGGAAGAGATCACACAAACACTATGGCAGGCGACCGAGAAGCGTAAGACCTGTAGAATTACCCTTGAGGGTGAGCCAATCCCTCGGGTCGTTCACCCGTATGGCATTTGCCGCACACCAAAGAACATCATTGTGCTTGTTTGCTGGCAAGCCATGGGCTTTACAGGCGCAGGGGGCAAGGCGGGTTTTCGGAACCTCAAGCTGTCCAGGATTCTGGACGTGGAAATTCTGGATGCGGGCTTCCGGGTAAGCCCAGATTTCAATCCGGCCGACGATCAGTATCAGGAGTGGGTGTTCCATATTTAGCAACCGCCGGAAACTAAAAACCCCCGAATGAACGAGGGTTGTACCAAAGGAGGGAATCGAACCCTCACATCCGAAGATACACGATTTTGAGTCGTGCGCGTCTACCAGTTCCGCCACTTTGGCAAATGGGCAACTTTTTTTACGAAGGCGTGTTGCGCGCCTGCCCGCCGAAGCGTCTCGCGGAGGAGGGTCTACCAGTTCCGCCACTTTGGCTAGTGAGCAGCATTTTTTTATGAGGTTGCTGCCACCTCAACAATCCGTCTGCCAGTGTAGTTTACCCTGAGGTTTCCCGAAGGGCCACTTTGGCCTGTCAACACATCTACGCACCAGGTTGCCCTGGGTCATAAATGGGCTGCAAATATGAGTAAACTTTGATTTTTGTACAACTACGATTGCCGGACAAGTTTGTGGCTGCAGTAGTCAGCGCGATGCATGCGGTGTCACCGAAATGACGACTGTCTTTGATGCCGGCGTATTGCTCTTCTCTGCGGTAATGTCGATCGGCACCAGCACGTTGGTCTCAGGGAAGTAGGTCGCCGTGCACCCCAACGGAATATCATACGGCACGACAACAAATTTTCTTGCCTGACGGTGAACGCCCCCATGGTGGTTATGCAAGTCAACCACGGTGCCGGCCGACAAGCCTTCCCGTTCGATATCTTTTGCGTTCATGAAAATCACCCTTCGCTCGGAGTGGATGCCTCTGTACCGGTCGTCAAGGCCGTAGATGGTAGTGTTAAACTGATCATGACTGCGGATGGTCATCATGATGAACTCGTGATCGTTGAGGTGGTGCTGCGTCGCTGTCGACAGGGTAAACTGCGCTTTCTGATCACCGGTTCTGAACTGCCTGTCGCGTACTGGATTTCTCAGATAAAATCCCCCTGGCTTTCTAACCTGCTTGTTATAGTTGTCAAACCCTGGGATCGCACGTTCGATATCATTCCTGATGTTGTCATAATGTTCGAGGTACTTATCCCAAAGAATGCGTGTCCGATTTCCTAAAGTTGCCTTCGCAAGCCTACACACAATGGCAGGTTCGGATAAAAGGTAGGTGGATACCGGAGGAAGCGATCCTCGTGACATTTGCACGACGCTCATTGAATTTTCGCAAGTGACAAATTGCTGTTCACCGCCGGTGATGTCTTTGTCGCTTCGTCCAAGGCATGGAAGAATCAGTGCCTCCTTTCCGTGCACCAAATGACTGCGATTGAGCTTGGTCGAAACATGGACGGTAAGATCGCAGTTGCGTAAAGCCCTGGCCGTATAGGCCGTATCTGGAGTAGCTGAAAGAAAATTGCCACCCATAGCAAAAAACACTTTCGCCTTGCCTTCGTGCATTGCCTTGATGCTCTCAACAACGTCAAAGCCTTTCTTCTTCGGAGCCTGAATGCCGAAAATGCTATTCAGTCTGTCAATGAAGGGTTCGCTCGGACTTTCATAAATGCCCATCGTGCGGTCTCCCTGCACATTGCTATGACCACGCACAGGGCATGTGCCCGCACCATCCTTCCCCATGCTGCCTTTGAGCATCAAAAGATTAACGATTTCCTTGATGGTGTCTACCGCATTCTTGTGTTGGGTAAGTCCCATGGCCCAAAATGCAATAATGCGTGACTTGTTCCGGAGCAAAGCAGCAGCCTCCTTCATTTGCTCAATGGTTATCCCGCTGATTTCCGAAAGGTGATCGATGGTTTGACTGCGTAAGTGACTGATAAAGCCATCGTAGCCCGCCGTGTGGGATTGAATAAATGTTTTGTCGAAGACAGTACCCGGATTTTTTTCTTCCTCTTCGAGGAGTATCTTTTCAATACCCTGCAGCAAGGCCATGTCGCCGTTGATTTTTACCGGTAAGAACAGATCGGTAATGGAGGTCGTAGCACCCAGAACACCGCCAACGGTCTGAGGATTTCTGAACCCAACCAATCCTGTCTCACGCAGGGGATTGATGGAAATGATGATCGCCCCCTTTTGCTTGGCTTTCTGCAAGGCAGTCAGCATGCGGGGGTGGTTGGTGCCTGGATTTTGTCCTAGAATGAGGATGACTTCTGCTTTGTTGAAATCATCAAGTGTCACACTACCCTTACCGGTGCCGAGGGTTTCAGTCAATGCAACCCCGCTGGATTCATGGCACATGTTTGAGCAGTCGGGCAAATTGTTGGTACCGAATTCGCGCACAAAAAGCTGATAGAGGAAGGCGGCTTCATTGCTCGTTCTTCCCGATGTGTAGAAAACAGCTTCATCAGGGGAAGCGAGCGCACGGAGGTGTGATCCGATTTTCGCGAAAGCGTCATCCCAACTGATCCCTTGATAATGACTGGCCCCCTCTGCGAGATAAACGGGCTCCGCTATTCTGCCCTTCTTGCCTATTTCGTAGTCATTCAGCTGTGCGAGGTCATCTACCGCATGGCTTTCAAAAAATTCCGCGGTCAGTTTTTTTGTTGTGGCCTCTTCTGCAATCGCCTTCACGCCGTTCTCACAAAATTCTCCAAGTGAAGATCGTTCTCTATCGGGATCGGGCCACGCGCAGCCAGGGCAGTCGTAGCCGTCCATCTGGTTCAATGACTTCAAGGCTTTGATTCCCCTGCCTACACCCATTTCGCCGAGGATATGCTTGACACTGACGGCAACAGCCTGCAAGCCTGCTGCAGCGGCGGGTGGCTCGGTCTGCTTCAGATGGATGAGTTTCTCCGGATTTTCTTCACCCGCTGTTTTTTGCTTCTCACTCATTACGGCTGAACGATTCGATGTTGCCCTGCATAAATGGTATAGCGGTTCTCCCTGACAAAGCCAACCAGTGTCATGCCGCACTCTTCGGCAAAAGTAACAGCAAGGGAGGAAGGCGCACCGATGGCTGTGACGATGGGAATACCTGCCATGTAAGCTTTCTGCATTAATTCAAAACTGATGCGACCGCTGAGCAGAAGGATGGATGTTGTCAGGGGCAGATTCCCATTCATCAAAGCAGTACCGATGACCTTGTCCAACGCATTATGCCGGCCAACATCCTCACGAACCAGCACCATGTTTCCCTGACGATCAAAAATTCCTGAAGCATGCAGTCCACCCGTACTTGAGAAAACCTGTTGGCTTTTGCGAAGTTTTTGTTCGAGCGTATGGAGGAGGTCAGCCTGGAAAGTCGATGTGTTATTCGCAGGTGTGAATGCTGACTTGATTCTGACTGCGTCCAGCGACGCTTTCCCGCACACACCACAACTGGAGGTGGTGTAAAAATTCCGATCAAGGGTTTCAATGGTTGGCACCACATCTTCACGGACTTCAATGACTACCACGTTGAGGGTATCTGAGGTGACACGAAGTACATCCTCTTTGGTTCTGATGATTCCCTCGGTGAAAAGAAATCCCACTGCCAGCTCTCCATCGTTTCCCGGAGTACGCATCGTGACAGACACTTTTTTCTTTATGCGTTTCTCTGTCGGCCCGAAAACGATGTTGATTTCCAAAGGCTCTTCAACAGCAAGTGTGTCGGTAGCGGTACCCGTCTGCGAGGCCCCCACTTTTTTCACGGTGAATATTTCTGTCGCTCCGGACATCATGGTTCAAATCTAGTGTTTTGACCGTGCAATTATCTCCATGATTTGCCTGGCCTTTTCGGGACTATCGGCGGAGACAATATTTCCCGGGATTTTTGAGGACACGGTTCTCACACCATGTTCCCCCAGGATGTGCTTTAGTGAATATTTTCCTTGCTGGAATGCCTTCTGGACAATTTCTTTTATGCTCATTTCATAAACAGCAATGAGCGGCTCTATGGAATCGTTGCTCTGGAAGCAGATTCCGTATTCTCCTTCGACCCGGCTGTTAACCAATGACTGCAGATCGTCCATGGTGAGGAGGGGATAGTCACAACCGACAACAAGCAGGCTGGCCCGCGGATGGTAAGCCCATATTGTAAGAAGTGCACCGATGGGTCCGAACCCTGAGTATTCAGGAAGGTCTGCAATTACGGGAAAGCGACCTGCGAACTGGCTGACCTGCTCCTTGTGGCAGCTGATGGAGATATTTTCGCACAGATTAGAGAGAAGCGATGCTGTATGCAGCCATTGAGGTTCTTCGTGATACCTGATAAGGCTTTTGTCTGTCCCCATCCTTGAACTCTGTCCTCCACAAACCACCAGGCCGTGCAACGGTTGCATTCCGGAAGGTACCCAGCATCCGGAAGGCCTACAAATGACCATTGACGGGACTTTCCCACCAGTCAGCAGATTATAAGTGTCATTTGTACAATTAATTTCTATATTTCATACCAATCCATCCCTATATGCGCATTGCTCTTTTTGTTCTTTTCGTCGCTTCGTCCTTTTGCGGAAATGGGCAACCGCTGAAAGCGGTGATCAAGATCGATGTGAGTCGCAAGAAGGGTGAAATTGACAAGTTGATCTATGGCAATTTCACTGAACACCTTGGCCGTTGCATTTACGGAGGCATTTATGAGCCCGGTTCACCACAGGCCAACGCCGATGGCTTCCGGAAGGACGTGATCCAGGCGACCAAAGACCTCGGTGTTTCCATTATCCGTTGGCCAGGCGGCAACTTTGTATCCGGCTATCATTGGGAAGACGGGATAGGACCGCGGGAGAAGAGACCTCGACGGAAAGATCTTGCCTGGGGTGACGTGGAGACGAATGAAGTAGGAACGGATGAGTGGTTACAGTTTGCGAAAGCGACCGGAGCAGAGCCGTACTTCTGCGTCAACCTGGGAACGGGTTCACTGGATGAGGCGCGCAACTGGGTTGAATACTGTAATGCTAAGACCGGACTTTATTATTCTGACCTCCGGGCAAAAAATGGTCACCCGGAACCTTATCGGGTAAAGTACTGGGGACTCGGGAATGAAATGGATGGTGAATGGCAGATCGGCCACAAGAATGCAGAAGACTACAGCAAGTTCGCTTTGGAAGCAGCCAAGATGATGAAATGGTCTGATGACAGCATCAAGCTGATTGCATCAGGTTCCAGCAATTACGTCCGTGACTGGGCTGAGTGGAACAGAACGGTATTGAACAGGCTACACAATTGGGTTGACTACATCGCCCTTCATAACTATTCCGGCAACTACGACAAAGACCACAACAAGTTCATGGCCTTGACGACGACCGTAGAGAACAACATCAAGATCACCGAGGGGATTATTCGTGAAGTGCGGGCGAAATACAAGATGAAGAAGCCGATCTATATTGCTTTTGATGAATACAATGTCTGGTACAGGGCATGGAATGACAAGAAACTGGAGGAACACTACAACATGCAGGATGCGTTGGTTGTTGCATTGTACCTGAATGTTTTTGTTCGCAATGCCCATATCGTGAAGATGGCCAACATGGCTCAGCTCGTCAATGTGATTGCTCCTATGATGATAACAGAAGGAAAGCTTTGGAAACAACCCATCTATTATCCCCTTCAATTGTTTGCACAGAATTGCCAGGGTACATCCGTTGATGCGTGGGTCGAAACGGATACCTATGATGTCGGCAATTTCAAGAAGGTGCCTTACCTTGATGTTTCAACTGCCTACAATAAAGCTGCAGCGGAGTTGATCATCAACGTCGTGAATCGTCATCCCGACAAGGGTGTGACGACCACGATCGTCAATCAAACCGGTAAACTGACCGGTAAAGCCATGATATCGGAAGTCAATAGCAACAAACTGGAGGATGAAAATGGACCTTCATCCGAGCTGGTGAAAGTGGCTAACAAGGAAACATCAGTTAACGGAAATACTATACAATATACTTTTCCGGCACACTCCTTTACACAACTAAAGATTAAACTTCA
Organism: Cyclobacteriaceae bacterium; assembly: GCA_016787625.1. Lineage (GTDB taxonomy): Bacteria > Bacteroidota > Bacteroidia > Cytophagales > Cyclobacteriaceae > ELB16-189. The sequence goes on along the minus strand of JAEUUD010000111.1, from coordinate 1,052 downwards.
ACAAGAATGATGAACCCAATGAAGACACGCAGTTTACTCTTTCTCATCGCGCTGACGACGGCTCAACAAGCTGTTGCACAGCTAGCACCCCGCAAGTCAGAGCCGGTCAGCTTTTCGAAGGTGACCATCACCGACAAGTTTTGGAAACCTACGCTGGAGAAGGTGGCCACCACCACGCTTCAGGCCTGCATCCTTCAGACTGAAGTGAAGACACCGCGCATCAGGAATTTTGAAAAAGTGGCGCGGAAGAAAGGGGAGAAGCATGAAGGCATTTTTTATGATGACTCTGATGTGTACAAAGCCCTTGAGGCCATTGCTTATTCACTTAAGAATCATCCAGATGCCGCCCTGGAGAAGAAGGCCGACGAATGGATTGACAAGATCGCGGCAGCTCAATTGGAGGATGGGTACATCGGCACGTGGTACACCCTTGGCGACTTTGACAAGCGATGGACGGACATGAGCATGCACGAGGATTATAACGGCGGGCACTTACTGGAGGCGGCTGTTGCTTATTACAACGCAACCGGGAAAAGAAAACTTCTGGATGTTGCAATCAAATTTGCTGATCATTTCAACGATCAGTTCGGGCCAGGTAAAAAGCATTGGGTCACCGGACACCAGGAACTGGAGTTGGCCCTCGTCAAACTGTATACTGTTACCCAGGACAAAAAGTACCTGGCTCTGGCGCACTGGCTGCTGGAAGAACGTGGTCACAAATACGCCAAAGGGTATACCTGGACAGACTGGAAGGACACGGCTTATGCACAGGATGTTGTTCCTGTTCGCGAACAAAAGGAAATCACCGGACATGCTGTACGGGCCATGTACCTCTACACCGGTGCCGCGGATGTGGCAGCACTCACCGGCGATGAAGGATATGTAAAAGCGATGAACACGGTGTGGGAAGACGTCGTTCACCGCAATTTGTATTTGACAGGCGGCATTGGATCCTCGGGCCGCAACGAAGGCTTCAGTGTTGACTACGACCTGCCCAATGAGCAGGCATACTGCGAAACCTGTGCTTCTGTTGGAATGGTCTTTTGGAACCA
>JAEUUD010000110.1 GCA_016787625.1 Cyclobacteriaceae bacterium | reverse complement strand
GATTATTGAGCAGGCTTACCTTCTTGAGTTGTTTCAGATTCTCCAGCTGTCTTGGTAAAACCTTGATTGCTGTGTTGACCAACTCCAGGTCGGCGAGATTGGTACACAGGTAAACAGAGTCGGGTATCCTTGTCCATTGATTACCCGATAGGGACAACTTTGTTACAGTAGATAAGTCTTTTGGCAAGCGGCTGTATGGAGTAAACCACGTTGTAGGCTGGTAGCTGGTGCGAAAACGAACGGCCTTGTTGCGGAGTCGCATGAGCCTGGCGGCCAAACTGTCAAACTGCGTGTCAAGTTGGGGGTTGCGCATCGCTTCCATGAACCTGGCGTTAGCCTCTTCGAAGGCTACGGAGTCAGCGCGGTTGCCAAAAACGGGCGATTGCTGCTGGCAAAATGCAGGCAAAGCGGCGGTCGAAAAAAGGAGGCAAAAAAGTGCCTTTTTCATGGTCAAAAATAGCCTTAAAATCTTCGATTGATGAAGCCTCAAACCGAGGTATAAAATTGGTCAAAAATAGTTGGCCTATGCCGGGCAAAAATGCAGTTTTTGCCCTCAAAATCCTTATTTTTGACCCCTTGTAATCGATCGAAATGACTGCAGAAAAGCTAAAGAAGGCCGCTGAATATTCGGCCAGTAATATACAGGTTCTGGAAGGGCTGGAGGCGGTGCGAAAAAGGCCCGCCATGTACATAGGAGATGTCAGTGTAAAAGGGCTACACCACCTCGTTTGGGAGGTCGTAGATAACTCCATTGACGAAGCCCTTGCCGGCTTCTGTGACCTCATCAAAGTCACCATCAATACTGATAATTCTGTCACGGTAGAGGACAATGGACGTGGCATCCCCACGGATATGCACGTCAAGGAAAAGCGTTCTGCCCTTGAAGTGGTGATGACCGTGTTGCACGCCGGCGGCAAGTTTGACAAGGATACCTACAAAGTGTCCGGAGGACTTCATGGTGTCGGTGTTTCCTGCGTGAATGCGCTGTCAATCATGCTCCGCGCTACGGTCTATCGCGATGGCAAGGTCTTCCAGCAGGAGTATAGCCGTGGCATTCCTCAGTATCCTGTCAAAGTGATTGGCGAATCTGATCTCCGTGGTACGACCATCGACTTCAAGCCCGATGCGGATATCTTCCAGGTTCTCGAATACAATTATGTCACCGTCTCCGGGCGTCTGCGTGAGCTGGCGTTCCTCAACCCGGGCATCCGGATCATCCTCAAGGACCTTCGGGAGAAGGATGAAAAAGGCGAACCGCGCAGCGACGAGTTTTTCTCTGAAGGCGGTCTCCGTGAATTTGTTCAGTATATGGACTCAACACGGGAGAAGCTGATCAGTGAACCCATTTATGTTGAAAGCAACAAAGGAACGACGCCACTTCAGGTAGCCATGAGCTACAACACGTCGTTTAGTGAGAACCTGGTTTCTTACGTCAATAACATCAACACGCACGAAGGTGGCACACACGTTGCCGGCTTTCGCCGGGCCCTTACGCGGACTTTGAAAACGTATGCTGAGAAATCCGGACTGCTGGAGAAAGTAAAAATCGACATCAACGGTGACGATTTTCGTGAAGGATTGACAGCAGTCATTTCTGTCAAGGTTGCTGAGCCGCAGTTTGAAGGCCAGACGAAGACCAAGCTAGGCAACTCCGATGTGATGGGTGCTGTTGACCAGGCCATGGGCGAAGCCTTGCAGAACTTTTTGGAAGAGCATCCCAAGGATGCCAAGATGATTGTGAACAAGGTCATTCTGGCTGCCCAGGCACGTCATGCGGCACGCAAGGCTCGCGAGATGGTGCAGCGCAAGAATGTCCTCAGCGGTACAGGACTTCCCGGCAAACTGGCCGATTGCGCCAGCACAGACCCCGCAGTGTCTGAGCTCTATCTTGTGGAAGGTGATTCTGCCGGAGGATCAGCCAAGCAGGGGAGAAACAGGCATTTCCAGGCCATCCTTCCACTCCGTGGCAAGATTCTGAACGTGGAGAAAGCACAAGAGCATAAGATCTACGACAACGAAGAAATCAAGAATATGATCACAGCGCTGGGCGTTAGCTTCGGCACCAATGATGATCATAAGGCCCTTAACCTTTCCAAGCTCAGGTATCACAAGATTGTGATTATGACCGATGCCGATGTAGATGGGAGCCACATTCGTACGCTGATCCTAACATTCTTCTTCCGCTATATGCGCGACCTTATTGAGCAAGGCTACGTGTATATCGCTTTACCGCCGCTTTATCAGCTGAAGAAAGGCAAAGAGGAGCGGTATTGCTGGACGGAACAGGAACGTGACGCCATCATCAAGGAAATGGCTCGTGATGGCAAGGCTGATAGTGTGAACGTGCAACGCTACAAAGGTCTTGGTGAGATGAATCCAGAGCAGTTGTGGAGCACGACGATGGACCCGGAGAGACGCTCACTCAAACTCGTGAACATTGAGTCGGCTGCAGAAGCGGATCACTTGTTCAGTATGCTCATGGGCGATGAAGTAGCGCCCCGCCGCGATTTCATTGAGAAAAACGCCAAGTACGCCAATATCGACATCTAGTTCAGGTATGAAAGACGAACAGGATGAAGTGATGGAGCAGGAGCTGGCACGGACTCCACAGCAGATCCTGGAGAGCCGCTATATCAGCCGTGACCTTAGCTGGCTGCAGTTCAATTACCGTGTCCTCGATCAGGCCCACAGTGAAGCAAGGAGCATCCTGGACAGGCTTAAGTTCCTCTGCATCACAGCTTCCAATCTTGACGAGTTCTGCACGATACGCCTTGGCAGCCTTTACAATTATCTTGATTTCGGTAAGGAACGATATGACTATAGCGGCCTTCGTGAGACGCCTTTCAGGACGATGCTGCTCCGTGAAATACAGAAATTCCTGAGCGATCAACACGGATATTTCACTTCGCATCTTAAACCGCAATTTCAGAACAACGGCTTCAGGCTGGCGGAGTATGAATTCTTGTCGAAGGCTGATCAGCAGCGGGTCGACCAGTACTTCATCCGTACCATCTACCCGATGCTCACGCCGATGATGTTCGACAGCTACCACACCTTTCCCACACTGAAGAACAACCGCCTCCTTGTGGGTGTGGTGACCAAAGCGCCGGGAGAGACCATCCAGCATCAGAAAGCATCATTTATTCAGATTCCCAGCAACATCGCGCGATTCTTTGAAATCCTGCAGATGGATGGCACGATCGCCTTCGTGCCGGTGGAAGATATAATCAGGCACAACATACACCACCTCTTCAGAAATGTGGAGGTGTTATCAGTAAGCCTGTTCCGCATTAACCGTAACGGCGACTTTACACTGGAAGAAAGCGAAGACATTGAATCCAATTTTCTGGAAGAGCTTAAGCGCAAGCTGCAGACACGGCGTACTGGCCGCGTGGTGCGCATGGACATCATGGAGGGCGCCGACCCATGGATGCTGAGGCTGTTGAAAATCCAGTGGGACCTTGATGATTTGAACATTTTTACGGTCCCCAAGGAAAGCATGCTGGATTTCCCTGGCCTCAACCAGATTACTGGTCATAAAGAATTCAAGGACCGTCGTCCGGCACCAAAGCCTCCGGTGAAACCTGTGACCTTTCCGGAACAGGGCTCAAAGGACCTGGTAGAAATTCTCAAGGAACGTGATATCCTCCTGCACCATCCATACAATTCCATGGAGCCGGTACTTGAGTTACTTGAAAAATCTGCTGATGACCCGATGGTGCTGTCGATCAAGATCACCATCTACCGGCTGGCCAAAGATTCCCGCGTCAGCGCAGCCCTTTTGAAGGCGGCTGAGAACGGTAAACACGTTTCGGTACTTTTTGAAGTCAAGGCTCGATTTGATGAAGAGAACAATCTGCGCGAAGCACAACGCCTTCAGCGGGCAGGATGCTTTGTGATCTATGGCTTTGGCGCGTTGAAGACCCATACAAAACTGCTGCTTATCGTTCGTCGTGAGCCTGATGACAGGGTTCTGAGGTATGTACACATAGCCAGCGGCAATTACAACGAAGCTACGTCAAGACTCTATACAGACATCGGGCTCCTCACAACGCAAGAGGCCTACGCCAGTGATGTGTCGGAGTTTTTCAACGTTATCACTGGACATTCCCAGCCCACGAGCTACCGCAACCTGATCACTTCACCGCGAGACATGCGCACGGAGTTGTGCAACCTGATTCGAAGAGAGGCGGACAACGCCAGGAAGGGAATACCGTCAGGCATTGTGATCAAGATGAACTCCATTCAGGACAAGGAATTTATCGACGCACTCTACAGTGCCAGCCAGGCCGGTGTTACGATCAAGTTGGTTGTGCGAGGCATGTGCTGCCTTCGCCCTGGCAGAGGAGGACTTAGTGAGAATATTGAAGTGCTCTCCATCGTGGGTGACTACCTGGAGCACTCGAGGATTTACTATTTCCATCACGCGGGGAAACCCAAGATCTATATCGGGAGTGCTGACGCCATGGTTCGAAGTTTCGACAGGCGTGTCGAGTCGTTGGTGCTGTTGGAACAAGAGGCCTTGCAGAAGCAGTTGATGGGGATCCTTCAATACAACCTGCGCGATAACGTCAATGCCTATCTCATGAAAGAGGATGGAAGCTATGAAAAGAAGGTGATGAATGGTGATAAACCCTTCAATATTCACACCGAGTTCTATGGCGTGACACGCGAATCCCTCGAAGACGTCAAGTTGTTCTGACCTACTGTACGCGGGTCATTTTCCTGCCCTGCGACTGGTCTTCCATGTTTACAAATTCTATTTTTTTCTGCTTTCTATTCTTGTCGAACAGGTGAAGCAGGATACCGTCCTTAAGGCCCACTTCGGGCACAAGGATATGCTTGGCATGAGCCCATTCCATGACAGAGGAGTATATGTCGCTGGCAGGAATGATCACGTCGGCGCGGTCCGGATTCATCTGCAGTTCGTAAATACGCTCCTCCATCGTATGCTTTTCAATCATCTTGCGGGTCGCTTCGATCTTCTTGAGGGACATGGTCTTGCCAGGCTCTACTTTGGCCAGTTCAAAGATCTTGCTGATGTTACCGCCTGTTCCTACAGCTGTCACTTTGCCAAGCTTGGACTTCACATTTTCCTTGACCCATTTTTCCATCTCCTTCCAGGCCAGGGGAGAGTCATGGTGCTCGAGGACCCGAACTGAACCGACCTTGAATGAGCGCGTCTTGATCTTCTTGCCTTTGGCGAACAGGTTGAGTTCGGTACTACCGCCACCCACATCGATGTGGAGGTAGGTTTTCTTATCCAGAAACGATGAGATTGCCCGGTTAATCAGTTCGGCTTCCAGTTGCCCATCAATGACGACGATATCTACACCTAACTCTTCTTTGACCTCTTTGACCAGTTGGTGACCATTTTCAGATTCCCGCATGGCAGAGGTAGCGCAAAACATGTAATCGTCAACCTCGTAAAGCTCCAGGAGGAGCTTGTAGGTTTTCATCAACTTCTTGAACTTATCAATGCTGCCTTTGCTGATTTTGTTGCTTCCGAATACATCGTGGCCCAATCGTAATGGGAAGCGTACGTATTCGAGTTTCTTAAATAGGACCTTGTCCTCCCGTTCCAGCACGCTGGACACCTGGAAACGGATCGCATTGGACCCAATATCAATCGCTGCTATTTTCATCTATGTGCCACAAAATAACAGTTAATGCACGACAATCGTCCTTAGAAAAATCAGAAAAACCGGGTTATTTTTTACAATTCAGCAGTTATTGGTTTTCTTTGCGGTGCTTATCCAGAAAGACCGAGGGACTGGGCCCTGTGAAGTCTTAGCAACCCACCTAGAGGGTGCTAATTCCCATCCTGACACAAGTCAGGAGAAGATGAGCGGCCAATCTGAATGGCTCTTTCTGGATTCGTTGATTATGCCTGAAAGAGAGAACATTACAAGCATTCTGAAGCGACGCATCATGGTGATCGATGGTGCGATGGGAACGATGATCCAGCGTCATCCCCTGGAGGAAGCTGACTTTCGTGGAGAAAGGTTCAAGGATCACTCCCATCCTCTCAAGGGCAACAATGATCTATTGTCCATTACGCGTCCCGACATCATCAAGGATATTCACAGGCAGTATTTTGAGGCTGGAGCCGACATCGCAGAGACCAATACATTTAGCGGTACCCGCATTGCCCAGGCTGACTATCATCTCGAGGATATCATCTATGATTTGAATTACCAGTCGGCAAGGATCGCCCGTGAAGTAGCCGATGAAATGACAGCCAAAGAACCTCATAAGCCGCGCTTTGTGGCAGGGGCTATGGGCCCAACCAATAAGACTGCCTCACTCTCTCCTGATGTGAGCAACCCTGGTTACCGGGCCATTACTTTTGATCAGCTCCGCGAAGCTTTCAAAGAGCAGGCTAGGGGATTGATGGATGGGGGGGTGGATATTCTCTTGCTGGAAACAATCATCGACACGCTGAATGCCAAGGCAGCTCTTTTTGCCCTCCAGGAGTTGTTTGATGAAACCGGCAAGTCGCTGCCCATTATGGTTTCGGGAACGATCACCGATGCCAGTGGCCGCACCTTGTCAGGACAGACAACCGAGGCGTTCCTGGTTTCAGTAGCCCATGTTCCATTGCTCAGCATTGGACTTAACTGCGCGCTTGGCGCGAAGGCCCTCAGGCCTTATCTCCAGGTGCTCAATGAACAGGCACCTTTCTTTGTCAGCGCCTATCCCAATGCAGGCCTGCCGAATGAATTTGGTCAGTATGATCAGAGTGCGGAAGAAATGGGAGAACAAATCAAGGAGTTTCTTGAAGAGGGACTCGTGAACATGGTAGGAGGATGCTGTGGCACTACGCCTGACCATATTAAAGTAATTGCTGATTTAGCAGCGAAGTATAAGCCGAGGGTGATTGGTGTCGGTAAAGACGAGTCAATAGTCAATAGTCGATAGTCCATGGCATTTAAGTTTGAGAATCTTAAAGTTTGGCAACGATCAGTTGATTTGTCTGGTCAAATTGGCGATTTGATAAAATCCTTTCATGTAGAAGAGCGGTATATACTTGTGATTTTACTTGCATCGACTATAGACCATCGACTATCGACCATCGACTTCTAAGTATGGAACCTCGGCCTTTGACCCTTTACTTAAGCGGACTTGAAGCTGTCTCTGTAACGTCAGCATCCAACTTCGTCAACATTGGTGAGCGAACGAATGTCACCGGGTCTGCCCGTTTTCTTAAACTGATTAAGGAAGATAAGTACGATGAGGCGCTGGAAGTGGCTCTTGACCAGGTTCGTGGCGGTGCTCAGGTGATTGATGTCAACATGGATGAGGGCATGCTCGATTCAGAAGCTGCCATGGTGAAGTTCCTCAATCTCATGGCTTCTGAGCCTGAGATTGCCAGACTGCCCGTCATGGTTGACTCATCCAAGTGGAATGTGATCGAAGCGGGCTTGAAATGTCTGCAGGGCAAAAGCATTGTCAACTCCATTAGCCTCAAGGCGGGAGAGGAGGAGTTTTTGCGCCAGGCAAGGCTGGTGAGACGCTATGGAGCGGCGACTGTGGTGATGGCCTTCGATGAGCAGGGCCAGGCGGATACGTATCAGCGCCGGATTGACATCTGCAAGAGGGCCTACGGTATTCTTGTTAACGTGGTGGGATTTCCACCACAGGATATCATCTTCGATCCGAATATATTTCCTGTTGCCACCGGCATTGAAGAGCATAGAAACTACGCCCTGGATTTCTTCAAGGCAGCCAAGTGGATCCGTGAAAACCTCCCATATGCCCAGGTGAGCGGCGGCGTGAGCAACGTCTCTTTCAGTTTCCGGGGCAACCAACTTGTGCGTGAGGCGATGCACTCTGCCTTTCTATACCATGCCATCCGCAACGGAATGACCATGGGGATCGTCAACCCTTCCATGCTGGCCGTCTACGATGACATTCCTAAGGACTTGCTGGAGCGCGTGGAGGATGTACTCCTGAACAGAAGAGAAGATGCTACGGAACGGCTCCTGGAGTTTGCAGAGACCGTAAAAGGGACAGCCAAGAAGAAAGAGCAGGATGATGAATGGAGAAAAGAGCCTGTGGAAGACCGGATTACGCATTCATTAGTCAAAGGAATTATCGATTACATCGACACCGATGTCGAGGAAGTCAGAAGGAAATTCGACAAGCCCCTGCAAGTCATTGAGGGACCCCTGATGGCCGGAATGAACGTGGTTGGCGACCTGTTTGGTGCGGGCAAGATGTTCCTGCCGCAGGTGGTGAAAAGTGCGCGGGTGATGAAAAAGGCAGTAGCCTATCTTACCCCTTACCTTGAAGAGGAGAAAAGGCGCAGCGGACAAGTGGGCAAGCCTGCGGCCCGCATCCTCATGGCGACGGTAAAGGGCGACGTGCATGACATCGGAAAGAATATCGTTGGCGTGGTGCTGGCCTGCAACAACTACGACGTGGTTGACCTGGGAGTGATGGTGCCATCGGAGAAGATTCTCGAGGCCGCCAGAAAAGAGAAAGTGGATATCATCGGCCTGAGCGGCCTCATTACACCTTCGTTGGACGAAATGGTTCACGTAGCCAGAGAGATGCAGCATGAGAAGATGGATCTGCCGCTGTTGATTGGCGGAGCCACAACCTCACGCATTCACACGGCTGTGAAGATTGACCCGCACTATGACGGTCCTGTCATCCATGTGCTGGATGCATCACGGTCGGTGCCGGTGGCCAGCGAATTGATTAACCCCGGCACCCGGAGTGCCATCAAGTCGAGATTCAAGAGTGAATACGCCCAGCTGCGGAAGGATCACGCTGAACGTCAGCAGGACAAGAATTACATCACCCTCGCGGAAGCACGAGGCAACAAGGTGAATATTGACTGGAAGGAGTTCACGCCGTCCGTTCCATCATTTATAGGAAGGAAGGAGTTTCTGAACTATCCATTGGAAGAGGTCCGGAAGTACATAGACTGGACACCGTTTTTCCAGACCTGGATGTTGTCTGGCAGGTTCCCTGATATCCTCAAGGACCCACAGGTTGGCACCGAGGCTACGCGCCTTTATGAAGATGCCGAGGCCATGCTCGACATGATCGTCGCAGGGCGCAAGCTGCAGGTACATGGGGTGGTGGCCTTCTTTCCCGCGCAGCGTGAAGG
>JAEUUD010000010.1 GCA_016787625.1 Cyclobacteriaceae bacterium | reverse complement strand
CCGTTTTCCTTCTTGTACTTCTTCCATTCGGCTTCATTCTTGAAAACGGTCTTCACGCCGTCCCTTACAATGGTTATCCGGTGCGGGATGTCATCCATGTTCCGGATTTCGTTCTTGATATAAATTGTCGTTCCTCCTGCATCGATGTCCAGCACAAAGGCGTCGTCACTCTCCCCACCATTGATGCTCACTTTTCCCTGGATGGAGATTTCATTCTTGTCCCAGGTACTCAACCTGACCATATCCGGGTAGTCGAAGTTGAGTCTTAGCTGCTGACCGGCCTTTACAGGAATGGTCTTGTTGATGGTGGTTTGTGCCACGACACCGGTGGCAACAAAGACCAGGAGTATCAGAATGTTTTTCATTTTTTCCTGAGATAAACTTTTCCGTAGCTGCAATTGATATCGATGTTCATGCCACCGCCATTGATTTTACCGCTCACCCGATCTTCATCTTCATCCTGCATGCTGCGATCAACTTCAATTTTGAAATCAGGTGATACATAAAGCTCTCCGTAGGAAGTGCTCAACTTGATGTTTGCTTTTATAGAGGTAGGAAGGGTAACATCAGCATATCCATAGACGGACACGATGGAGAGCGGGCCCTTCACGTTCTGGTCGAACGTCGCTTCAATGTGGCCGTAGATGGTCTTGGCTGTGACGGGCCCTGATACATTGACCAGTTCAACACTGTTGTATTGTGCGGCGACTTCGATTTCCGCTTCGACATTCCGGAAGGAAACATCTCCGCCGTACTGTGATTCGTAATCGTAGGAAACCGTCATTCCTTTAGGAACGAGAATCTTGATTTCTGGTGAGTTCGTCCTTTTGAGCTGTCTTACTGTGACAACGTTTCCTTTCTCTTCGACATTGATGCCAAGACCCGTGTTGTCGTCAAGCCCCATGCCGTTGATTTCCTTCAGACCTTTCGCGCGGTCATCATCCTTTTTGTTTCGCTCCCTGGAGGAAAACACCAGTTCGTTACCAGCGTAACCTTCGACGGTAACGCGGCCAATCCTTAATTCGAGTCTGCCGGAATTTTTTGCCAGCTTGAAGTCCTGTGCCCACGCCAGTGTGACGAAAAGGGTGGTCAGTATGGTTAATGTTAATTTCTTTTTCATGTTTGATTTCCGTTAGGAAAGTTTAAGTAAACCTTTGTATGCTTCGTCTTTAACTGCCTTCATGTTCTGATCGTCCTCCACCAGACGCTCCAGCTCCTTGACAACACCTTTCTCTTTCATGCGCACCATCAACTGAATCAATGCAATTTGCACGATGGGGTCCTTCTGTGTAGAAAGCGATTTCACCAGGGCTTTGCGGACGGCCGGTTCAGCTTGAAACTTGCTCAAGGCATCGAGCGCAGCAAGCCTGACATTGGAGTTGGCGTCCTCATTCATGGCCTTCACCAGGGCATTGACCACATCATCATCTGCCTTTTCCATTTGCAGTGCCACCGTAACACCCTGGAGGCGCTGGCTGGCGGATCCTTCATTCTGAAGCATCGATTGCATGAGGTCCTTCGTTGCCTCTACTTCCTTTCTGAGCGCCAGCATTTCCTGCTGCTGCTGTTGATTCTTTGTAATCCAGAATCCGATGGCAACTCCGGAGACCACCAGCGCTATGGCCGCTGCAGCGCGAAAGAACACCGGTTGAATGGAGATAACCTTTCCTTCCGGCTTACGCAGCATTTCTTCCTTGATTGTTTTTTCAAATGAAGCTTTGAGCCGGGTTGAGGGTTCCAACTCCCGTGAACGGTCCATAGCCTCTATCACAACCAGGTATTGTTGATACAGATGGAATACCGCTTCGCGTTTTGCAAGTTCCTGCTCCAGAGCGATGCGACCTTCTCCTTCGAGATTTCCGTCGATGTAATCGATAATTCTGTTTTCCCACTCATCGATATTCATAACACTCAGATTTTTTCCAATTGAAAATAATGCTCTCTTAGTTTGCCTATAGCCCGGTGAACCTTCACTTTGATGTTGGCAACCGTTGTATCCATCAGTTCAGCCACCTCTTCGTACTTCATGTGCTGAAATCGAGTCAGCACAAGAAGTTCTCTCTGTTCGTCGTTCAACAGTGCCATCGATTTCTGCAGCAGATGTTCCTGTTCTTCCTTGTGAAATCCTTCTGAGGAATCACTGAAACTGTCGCCAACTTTTTCGATATCCGTGAACTTGTTCTTCATGTTCTTGTTCGCCTGATAATGATCCGAGAAAACGTTGCGGGCCACCTGGTATATCCATGACTGGAACCGCATTCCGTCTTTATAACTGTTGCGATACCGGATGAGCCGAAGAAAGACGTTTTGTGTCAGGTCTTCAGCCAGATCACGATCCATGGTCATCTTGGCCAGGAAATTGAACAGCCGCTTGTTATAGCGATCAAACAGCACGGATGCCCGCTGCAGATCGCCGTTTTTGACAGCCTCCATGACTTGTTCGTCGGTCATTCAAATACCTGTTTAGCGCTCTACGTTTTGAATCCTTGTCCCTTTACAATCACCCTTTCCACGCCATTCACCAGGTCCCTGGATTTTGTCAATTTTGTGTTAGTTACCGGGAGGTGACCTAAAGGTTACAAAGGGGGAATTTAGACTTATTTATATGGCAGACGCTCCCTGCGGCCGCCTGAAAATTGAGTAATTTACTTCAGGGAAAGTGATATGAAATTGAGCATGGTTTCTCTGATTCTTTGCCTGGCCTGTGCGGGAGCGCGGGGACAGGAGACCATTTCCCAACTGCAGGCAGGGGTAATTACCAATACCAGCGAGGTCGATGGTGTGAATTCGGGGTATCGGATTTCCTTCACTTTTGAGTTTAAGCCCTCACCAGAAAAACTGACAGTTGGGGCAACGATTGGCGTCATGAGATTGTCGGTTGTCAATAGTGTAACCAGTAACGTTGGCCCCCTTAGCATAACAACCATGCCGGCCCTTATCGTAACCCGATATATGTTTGGGAGTGAAAAATTGAATGGCTTTGTCCGGGTTGGTCTGGGCCTTCACTCATCGACGATGGCCTCAACAGGGGATTTTTCCATTACCGGCGGCTCCAGACTTGGCGCAGCCTCAACCATCAGTGGTGGAGTGATGTGCTGGGTTAGTCGTCGTGTTTTCCTTGGAGCCGACCTTGAGTGGATGTGGAAAACCAATGACTTTGCATTTGTGCGCAGTAATTCATTGGGCATTGCCTCATTAAGCGCAGGCGTGAAATTCTGATTGCTTTATTCTTGAAAAAAGCCTGCAGGCGATCTGCAGGCTTTAAGGTCGGGATGACTGGATTCGAACCAGCGACCTCTACGTCCCGAACGTAGCGCACTAGCCGGGCTGTGCTACATCCCGAGGGAACGCAAAAATACAGATTCAAAAGAAATCTCATTTCATCCCAAGTTTGTTTTGGCATGGGCTGAACCGGACACCCTCATGTCCTGTTATCTCCAAAAAGGGAATTAATCAATATCTTCGCGCCTTCATTTAAAAATGGTCCTGTCGTAATATGATTCAAACTGACATTTGCATAATCGGTGCTGGTCCTGTGGGATTGTTTGCTGTTTTTGAGGCAGGACTGCTTAAGATGAGGTGCCATGTGGTGGATGTCCTTCCTCAGATTGGCGGCCAACTGTCTGAAATCTATCCCAAGAAGCCTATCTACGATATTCCGGGCTACCCCGAAGTCAATGCGCAGGAGCTCATTGACAACCTGGCTAAGCAAATTGCTCCCTTCCATCCAACCTACACACTTGGAGAGAAAGTGAGCATGGTGAAAAAGCTGGACGATGGAACTTTTGAAGTAGCCACATCGGATGGGACAATGATCGGCTGCAAAGCCATCGTCATTGCTGCAGGCCTCGGATCATTTGAGCCACGCAAGCCTGCCATTGAAGACCTTGCCAGGTTTGAAGGAAACGGCATTCATTATATGATCAAGGACCCGGAGAAATTCCGCAACAAGCGGATTGTTCTCGCTGGTGGAGGAGACTCAGCCCTGGATTGGACCATTTTCCTTTCTTCGGTTGCCAGTCACCTCACATTAATCCATCGCAATGAAACTTTCCGCGGTGCGCCGGATTCCGGAGAAAAAGTGATGAACCTGGCGCGTGAGGGAAAGATCGACCTTTACCTGAATGCGGATCTGCATGCCGTCAATGGATCCAATCACCTGGAATCGATCACGGTGCTCGACAAGGAGCAAAAGTCATTCGATATCGATCTTGATTACCTGATACCGCTGTATGGATTGAGTCCAAAACTTGGACCCATCAGCGGCTGGGGTATTGCCTTGGAAAAGAATAATATCCAGGTGAGTACGCTTGACTACTCAACGAGCATACCGGGTATTTACGCCATTGGCGATATCAACACTTACCCAGGCAAACTGAAATTGATCCTGTGCGGCTTCCACGAAGCGGCCATCATGGCACACAGCGCCTACAAGTTTGTGTATCCAAATCAGAAACCCAGTTTCAAATACACCACGGTGAGTGGTGTCCATGAATTCTAAATCGGGAAGGGACTATTTCCTGACCGGCGGATATTTTTTGAATATCTGCTCCACAGCATAGTTGATGTTTTGCTCCTTCTTTTCAGGGGAGACATCCTCACTGAGGGTTTTGGTACCTCGGCCTTGCCAGACCATTTTTTCTGAAGTCTTTTCAATCATGTTGATGAAAAGCGTGCCGACGACGTAGTTCTCTACATTGACATAGGTCGTGGAAAATCCGCCAGCGTATCCGTATCGATACGGCCGTCCGTACATGCCCCCGCCAGTGTTGGTCGCCGTTGCTTCGGTTTTCTGCTCAAGCTTTACCTGTAGATCGATCCACACGTCAGGACTCGTGGATTTTGTAAAACCTTTGGCGGTCATTTGTTTATCGATAGCTGCAATGACCCTTCCACGATCAAGTTCAGGGATGGGCAATTTGGCAACGTCTTCGGCATACCCGTACGTTTTGAATTTTGAAAAATCAGAATTCTTGTCGTAGTCAAAACTTGTTTTGACACCGCTGCACGCTGTAAGCAGCAAAAGACTGATCCACACTAATTTTTTCATATTGAGAGGTTTTAACAAAGATAGTACAATGCGATAAGTTGTGTTAAACGTTTCCGACTAGAAAAACTCACCCAGGTTGATGTACCAGTTCCAACCTTCCTTTCCGTAGGCGAAGTCCAATGTCACGTTGGTGTCTGAAAGCCTGTTGAATTTGAATCGGAAGCCAAAGCCTGCAGCAGGCAATATGGCATCAAAGCGTCCTTGCCGGTTGGTGTATGATTGGAGGTTGGCAAAGATGACGCCTCCCACAAATCCATGTGAAGAAATATCAAATCTGTATTCTCCTTCTGTATATAACCAGTGGGCGCCTCTGAACCTGTCGGTAAGATAGCCCCGTCCTGCCCGGCTGCTGGGGTCTTCAAACGTCGCCGGCAGATTGAAATAGGGAACATCCCCAAAGGTACCCCAGTAAAATGCACGACCAGCGAGGATCTTGTGACGCTTTTTTGAAAAGGAAAGATAACGGCGCGCATCAAGAAATACCGAACTCCAATCATACGTGCTTCCAAAGGCCTTCCTGTTGATTCGGATGACCAATGCAGTATAGTAGCCGTTGGTCGGGTTGACAGAATTTCTACGATTGTCACGAAGAAAGTTGATGGTGATGCCTGACGAAACGGTTGAAGACCCCGTTCCAATACCATATTGTTCAAAGTCGCTCGAATTGTTTTCCGATGGATCCTCTTCCACTACGCCAAAGAAGTAGTCCATGTTATAGCCTGTACCAAGATAGAAGTTGTCGGCCACGCGTGTGTGTGCAGTAAAGTATGTCCTTAGCTGAGAATGCTTGATCACCGTATAGTCGGAGGGAGGCACCATGCTGCCAAGACCATTTTCCCGGAGGTCGTTGTACATGATCCGGAAGTCGCCTGTTCCGTTCCATTCATTTTTAGGAAACCAAATGTAGGGCGAAAGCAGAAGGCCGTAGCTTGTTGAAAAGTTTGTATAAGGATAGAAGTAGATACTGCTCAGGTTGGTTTTCCTGGCCATGTAAAAGGACGCGTTGATCGCAGAAACAGAAATTTCTCCTTTGCCTGAGGATTTGGGTGCAACGGGAATAACAGAAAAATGAACCTTGCCTTCCTCTGTGGGCCGACGCTTTTCCTTGCTGTATCCTTTGTACAGTCTGCCCGCAAAGTCAATGAGGTCGGTCTGCTCCAGTTGACGAAGGCTCAATGAATCCCCTTGATCCCGGGCCTGTGCCATGGAATGATTGGGATTGATTATGCAAAGTCCGAAAGCAACCATCAGCAAATATCCGCCAATCCTCATTCGGTAAAGATAGCATCCGGTTTGGGTCGATGATGAACATCAACTGCCAATCGTCGACTTTCACGACACCCAAGCGGATTGGTAGTAAATAAAAAAACCAGGCCTGATGCCTGGTTTCAATGAAGGGCAGAAAGCAACCGCTAGTTCTTGATCAGCGCACTGGGCGAAGGCGCTTTCTTGAGGGCTTTAGGTTTGTCTTCAATGAATTTATAGAAGAATAGCCTGCCAAACTCCTGGTCCGATGTACGGAATGAGGTGCTCATGCCGTCAACCACGGTGAGCAACTCCTCTTCACTCATCGATGAAACAAAACCAGGATCAAGTTTCTTGCCAAGGGCACCAAACGTATCATATGAACCATCATCCTTCTGTACCCAGAGAGGCAGTTTTATCTTGCCGCCGACAACTTCAATTTTTCCCATGTAGCACTTGCTGGAACCGTCATGATTGTTGCGAAGGGTGATCACCACTTCTTGCGTTCCATCAGTTACCGGTTTTGCGCCTCGCTCGCGGAACAGGGTGTACCATTCCTTGAAGCAATCAGCCGCGGGTTTCTGAGCAGCCTTGGCTGCTCCTTGTTGTGCCAAAACCAGGAATGGAGAAGACAGCAACAGGAAGAAGATAATTCTTGTAATCGTTTTCATATGTAATAGGCTTTTGTCAAATATCAGAAAAATCTGATTACCCGAAGTGTTTTGCTTCCTTTTTATGATGTCTACATTTTTACACTTGTTATCTCCATATAAGTATTAGTCCTTTCCTGTACTTTGCGGCCTCTTTCAATTATAACATGAGGACAGCGTGTTTGGCCATCGTTGGCATTTTGGTTCTTGTTGCATCCAGCGTGTCCGGCCAATCAACGGATTGTGTTGACAGTGACATCAAGGATGTATTTCGAAAGGGTGGAACGACTATTGAGCCAAAGCTGGTGGTCATCAAGCATCCTTCTATTATTTTGATTCCTGTGGTTGCCTCGTCTCCCGCCACCGGCGTTCAACTCGGCGTGGCAGGGCAAGGTGCCTGGTTTAATGGTCATCCTGACAGCACTCGGATTTCACAAGCATCAGCCAACGTTACACTGACTGCCAAAAGTCAGGTGCTGATCACCATGAAATCAACCATCATGGGCAAGCACGATGACTGGATGTGGCTTGGGGACTGGCGATATTATATTTATAACCAATCGACCTATGGCTTGGGAACGAACGCTCCTGTGAATGCGGACGCAGGTGACGGCATCAACGTCGGAGGTGTCGACACAGAATCCAATCCAGGAGAGCAGCCCATGGAATTCAAATGGCTACGGTTGCATGAAACGGTGTTGAAGGAAATCAAACCTCAACTGTATGCAGGCCTTGGATATCACCTTGACCTCTACAGCAATATCATCGACAAGAACCTTGATATCAGCAATAATGCGTTGACAGACCATTATCGTTATTCATTGGAAAAAGGTTTTGATCCGGTTCAGTACAACCTCTCCGGCATGAGTGTCAACATGATTTATGACAGCCGTGACAACCAGATCAATCCATACCGCGGATTTTACGCGCATGGCCAATACAAGTATAATAGTCCTGTACTTGGTAGTTCGATTGCCAGCGGCGTTGCGTGGCTGGAAGCGCGTGCTTACAAGCCGCTTTCAACCAGTAAACCGCGCCACCTTCTTGCTGGCTGGGCTTTCGCCAATTTTGTCACCAGCGGATCGGCGCCTTACCTGGCTCTTCCCGGCACCAACTATGACATGCGGAATCGTTCGGCGCGGGCGTATGTGCAGGGACGTTTCAGGGGTGAGGACCTGCTCTATGCTGAAGTGGAGTACCGGTTTCCAATTTCAACATGTTCAGGCGTGCTGGGTGGTGTACTTTTCGTCAATGGCACGACAACGTCCAACCGCGATTCAAACGTAAAACTGTTTGATTATACAAAAGCAGGCTATGGATTTGGCTTACGGATTGCCGCAGATAAACTGTCCCGGACCAACATCGCCATCGATGTTGGTTTTGGTGAACGTTCAATGGGGATCTATTTCGGAGCAGCCGAAGTATTTTGATCCTGACCCTCACTGGTATTGCCTTGGGGTGAGAGCCATTCTTCAGCAAGTTTATAAGTAAGCGATAAGATCACCGCGCCGAGGAAAAGTCCGACGAAGCCACTGGCGATGAACCCACCAATCGCGCCGAGGAAAATGACCAGCATAGGTACCGGAGCTCCGCGACCAAGCAAGATGGGCTTGAGCACGTTGTCAATAACCAATACAAAAATCGACCAACCCATAAACAAGCTGGCAGTGAGTGTATCCGTGGTTGAGTACATGTAGATGATCAGCGGAATAACCACCGGGCCGACACCGATCTGAACAATGGCCAGCATCAGGCAGAGCACAGCCCATAGCCCGGCAGCGGGTACACCCGCGACAAAAAATCCAAGACTGGCAAGCGCTGCCTGGATGAAGGCAACGCCAAGGATTCCTTTTACGACCTGGCGAATGGTCACTTCGCAAAGGACAACAAACGACTGACCACGGTCACCGGCTAATCTTATCAACACCCGTTCCACAGCAGCGCCACCGGATTCAGCATACACCAGCATCACGCCGGAGATGATGATGGCAATGACAAACTCTCCGATGCCAAGGCTGATTCCGGCAAGGGCTTTGAAAAACCATTTCGCGCCGTCGGCCAGTTGCTCTCTGTATTGTACAACAAATTGCTGAGTGCTGGTTGAAGCCAGGCGCCAAAGATCAACAACAGGTTTAGCGACAGCCGGCCATGACTCGACCCGCTGATCGGGTGGTGGAATAATGTGTCCTCCTTGCTGATACGTTTCTCTGAAGTATCGGATACCATCAAGAAGTGAATCGGCCAGGAGTATACAAGGGATAAGTATGGTGGCCAACAGGGCAGCCGTAATAATGATGGCGGCGAGTTTGCCCCGACCGCCAAGGCGTTTCTTGAACCTCTCAAATACGGGATGCATGGTTACTGCAATGATGGTACCCCATAGCAATACCGAGATGAAAGGTTTGAGTATCATCATGCACCATGTAACGAGAGCCACCAAGGCACTGAGCCGGATAGCAATTTCAATGGCGTGTCTGAGGTATGTTTTTTCAGCGTTTTGATTGATTTCTGACATGGTGAGTAGGCTTTGGGTAGGTCAATATCAGAAAAATCGGTTGAATGGGACATCATGACAAACGTCATGTCCTGTCCTTTTCCTGATCCTTAGATTTGCCTTCAAACTTCAAAAACGCGTGGACGATTTCGTTTATCAGCATCATCAAAAAATAACTATCTTCGCCGCCGCTTGAATCCAAGAAAAAATTTTCAGCATGAATAAACTCAGAATTCTTACCGCACTCCTGGTGATGCTTGTCGCCACGACATCATTTGGCCAGGGACTGAAAGTAACTGCCTTTGGTGGTTACACCATTCAGGACAAGGTCTATGGTTATTATGGAGACCTCGTCATCGGTGACGGAGGTCATTTTGGTGGAATGCTCAGCTATGAGAAATCCAGCAACCTGTCCGTCGATTTAACCTATAGCTATCAGTCGACGACCTTCAAGGTGAATGACTATTCCTTTGGTACCGGAAATGCGTCTGGCAATTATAGTGGATCGGTGAGCTACCTGATGATCGGAAGCAGTGCGAGCCCTGATTTCAACGCAAAGTTTGCGCCATACGGAGGATTCATGGTAGGCGCGGCCATCTTCAGTTCGAAGGTTGTTTCCGAACAATGGAAGTTTGCTGTTGGTGGAAAGCTCGGAGCCATCTATCATGTCAATGACAAATTTGGAATCGTCATCCAAACCCAGTTGATGGTTCCTGTTCAAGGTGTAGGCTTTACTGTCGGTTGCGGAACCGGTGGCTGTGGATCTGGTGTCGGCACGACGTCTTCTGCCACGCAGCTCGGCTTTACTGGCGGTGTTGAGATCAAACTGGGAAACTAACGGAATCAGAAAAACAATGAGAGCGCATATGAAAAAAATCAGTGCAATGATCCTGCTGGCAACGACAGTTCTGATGAGCTGCGAGATCGGCGGAGCGGAGTATACCGATGAAATGGACATTGTGGCAACGACCTACGATGTGGAGTGTGATTTTGCGAGCAAGGGAACATATTCCCTTCCAAGTCAGGTAGTAAAGATTACCGGTGATGTTAATGACCCACCTGAATTTCTGAAGCCTATCTATGGAGATCCTATCCTGGCTCAGATCAGGTTGAACATGGATGCACTGGGGTACACCGAAGAGCCAATCAGTGATCTGGTAGACATTCAGGTGCTGCCGGCGGCATGGACATCAACAACCATCATTGGTGGATATTGGGGCGGCTATTACTGCTGGTACTATCCTTACTATTGCGGAGGCGGATGGTACTACCCCTATTATCCGACATACAGCAGCTATACAACGGGTACGTTGGTGATCAATATGGTTGATCCGAAACAGGAAAGTGGTGACGGCAATCGCCGATTGATCTGGACGGGTGCAATGAATGGCCTATTGAGTGGCTCCTACGAAATCAACCGGGTGAAGAATGGTATTGACCAGGCCTTTAGGCAGTCATCATATTTGAAAACTAACTAAAGCCCGTTAACCATTACAACTATGAAAAAGATTATCGTTATCGCGTTGATCATCGGAGCTGCGGTTACTTCAAGCTCAGCACAGAGTTCGTTCTCCATTCAATATTCCATTGGATTTGGAGGAACGGTCAACAAATACGTTACGTCAACAAGCCTTCGGGGTGCTACATTTGAATATAAGTGGTACCCTCAACCCAACATTTCCATTGGTATCGATGGAGGATGGAATTACTTCTACGAGCGCAGGCCCTATGACTCATATACCAGCGGAAGCCTGACACTTTCAGGAATTCAATTCCGATATGCGCATGCCGTACCGCTGTTTGTCACGACAAGCTACTACCTCAGCCCGTCCAACAAGATCAACCCGTTTGTCGGCGTTGGTGTGGGAACCATGTTTGTGTCGAGATATACAGACATGGGTATCTATCGTATATCTGAAGAGGATTGGCATTTTGCCATGAAGCCTGAGCTTGGTGTACGCGTCGATATGAGCCCGGATATGGACCTCATTTTCGGTTTGCGCTACAACCATGCTTTTGCAACAACCGACACCAGCGAACAGAACTATATGACGTTCAATATTGGCTGTGTTTGGAAATAATCTGACTACCCAAAATAAACTCTGAATAAAAATGAAAAAACTAATTCTTCTCTCTGCATTCTTTCTGACAGCAGTAGTCCTCAAGGCACAGCCTACGAGTGATGAAGTGTCACTGATCCAAAGTGCGTATGGCATGGAGAAACGCGCCATCGTTGAGCAGTACATGAAACTGACCGATACGGAAGCTGCCGGATTCTGGAAAGTGTATGAGGAGTATGAAACGGCCCGGAAGGCATATGGAAAAAAGCGGGTGGATATGATCGTTGAGTATGCCAACAACTACGCCAACCTCACCGATGACAAAGCCAAGGAAATCGTGAAGAATTCACTGGCCAACCAGACTTCATTCACCAAGCTGCAGCAATCAACTTATGCCAAGATGTGCAAAGTGATTTCTCCCAAACGCGCAGCGCAGTTCACGCAACTGGAGACTTACCTGGAAACAGTGATTAGACTCAATATCTGGGATGACATCCCATTCATTGGCGAATTGGATGACAAGCGTAAAAATTGATTGAATTCAATGGAAAGACCGGAAAACCGGTCTTTTTTTATTTGCATTGTTCGCTTAGGGCTACGAAATAACGTTCACCGCCCCCAAATATCTGCTCATCCTTGATGGTAAGCTCAATATCAAGTGGAGGCAGCCCTTTATCAAAGACAAGGTGCAGCATGCCTTTTTCACCGACGCCTTCAGCGGTCCATGTGCCCGACAACTTCCCTTTATAGGCAGGGTTCTGATTTTTAAGGATGCCTTTTTTCGTAACCTTTGCCTGAAAGCGACCATCAGCGCACAAGTTGACAGTAGTTTCCTTCGAGCCGTTTTCAAGAAAAGCGTAGGTGGTCACCATTTGGTTGGTAAGAAAATCTTTCCAGACAAAATCAGAGTACAGAGAATTGCTTGACGGGGGTTCGAAGGTTGCCGCCATCATGAAATTGTCTACCACTTTTTTTACTTCTTCATACTGAGCTGCCGGCATGACGGCCAGGGCGGTTATACATGGCCCGCTTTGACTGCACTTTGCCACTGCATAAGCCCGCATGCTCTTATTAATGAAATTGCCCACGGCAATGACTTCGCTGGAGAGAACACCGGACGAAATTGTTGCGGCCTTGGCCTTCAACCTGATCTGACTGTCCATCTCAAATCCTTCTATCCACTCCTTCTTCAGTGTTTCTGTGTCGGCGCTCTGCCGGGCCAGGACAAAAATTTCAGCCGGAGAGGTGAGGGAATTGAGAAGGAACACCTCGCTTTCGCGCGGCAAGAGTCCACTCCACCCGGCGGGGACTGTCGCACGGAATCCAAACATCGGCGCAAACAACGATTCGCCTGCATCATACATCTTTCCGGGTTGGATGCGCTTGGTCCCCTGTCCGCAAACTGCAAGCGGCAAAACCAACAGCAGGATGATTATTCTGTTCATAGCGAATCCTTGGTTATGGTTATCAAAAATACACGTTTTCACGCCTAATCCTTTTTCCCGGAAAGGAATGACTCGACATCATAGCGGGTATCAAGGTCTATTTCACCACCTGGAAAACTGACTTGCGCAACATCGTCACCCATTTCAGAAAGAATTTTCTTGGCACCTGATGATTCCTCCATGTTCAGTAAGTGCTTAAATGTCTTTCTCGTGAAAAGAGCAGGA
The DNA here is from genome assembly GCA_016787625.1 of Cyclobacteriaceae bacterium. Classification (GTDB taxonomy): domain Bacteria; phylum Bacteroidota; class Bacteroidia; order Cytophagales; family Cyclobacteriaceae; genus ELB16-189. Next base: position 25,572 of record JAEUUD010000010.1, on the reverse strand, counting down.
ACGCCAAGGGTACCGGCGTAAGCTGAGGCGACAGCAGGGGCGTGAGTCTTACCGGCTGTTTGTACCAACGTGTTCAGATGATTGGCGGTAAGGTGCGGTTGATCACAAACCATCAGGATGATCTCTTCTGTTGATGGCTCTTTGGCGAGGATACCGGAGATGCCAGCCTTGAGTGAAGTGCCCATTCCTTTTTCCCAATCCTTGTTTTCAATGATATTGACCTGCAGATCACCAACGGCCTTGACGTGATTATTGAAGTTTGCGCCCAGCACGAGAAAGACCTTGGGTGAAACAGTCAGGGCAACCTCTGCAGCCTTTTGCAAAAGTGACTTTCCATCAATGACAAGCAGTTGCTTTGATTGACCCATGCGTGAGGAGGATCCGGCAGCAAGGATGAGGATTGCCGGCTGCATTTACATCTCCTTCGCAGCGAGGAACTCCTTTTCTCCAACCCCTTCAGAAGCGTCAGTGTCCACAAGAATTTTCCAGATTCCGGCTTCTTTTCTCAGGACAACCAGAAACTTTCCAAAGCCTGCCCTGGCTTTTCCTTCCTTGTCAACGGAGGATGTTTTGTAAATCCCTGTTTCAATAGCTCGGCCATCCGCTGCGATCCGTTCAATGAAACGAAGTTCGATCGAATGAGATCTGCCTGAAGCTTTTGATTGTCGACTGTAGGCCCGCTGGTTCTCCAGGTAAGTTTCCCAGCCGATAATTTCTTTGCCGTCCCGGGAAGAGCGAATGACATCTCTGGAATGAACAGCAAGAAAACCATCTGCATCGTGGTTACCGAATGAACGAATGAATGGAATCCAGACCTGGTCATTAATTTCCTTTTGCAGATCCTGTGCCTGCACCGTGCCCGACAATACAATGAAAGCGAATAATATCAGTTGTCTCATTTTGAAGTTTGGTGTTGGTCACTGTTCTCTTGAAAAGCACCCTGGATGTAACGGTGCTTGAACACTTGATCTGAGCTTTCATCCCTGCGGTGAATTGGCCCACTGCGATATTTTAGAAATCCTCCTGAACGATTGGCAAAGACACTTTGAACTTCCGCAATGATGGAGACAGCGATCTCGTCGGGTGCTTCCGCGCCGATGTCAAGGCCGATCGGTGAATGAATTCGATGAAGTTGGTGAGCAGGAATGTCAAACCCTTGCTTTGAGAATTCCTCCATCATCTTGTCGAATCGCTTCCGCGGGCCCAGGATGCCAATGTAAGGCGTCTCCGTCTGGAGGAGTTTTTGTAAAACATCACGATCATACTCGTAGTTGTGCGACATCAGCACACATGCCGTGAACGCCGTAATGTTCATTTCCCGATCAATAAACTGGCGATGACAATGTGAAAGTTTGTCAGCTTCGGGAAAGAAGATGGGTGCAATATGAGCGACACATTCATCAGTTACCTGTACATTCCACCCAAGGGACTTGGCCAATTGACTTACCGGTCGGGCATCAAATCCGCCACCAAAGAGGATCAGGTTGATGGAAGGCTGAAGTAATTCAAGGAAAACCTCCATCGATTCTCCATTTTCCTCATAGACGCTGATTTCTGATTTCCTCGATTCAAAGATGGCCGTCATGTCGGCTTTAAGTCCGGCAGGCAGGCTTGCATCGGCTCCTACAAACGTTCCGGGTTGGGTCATCCATACTTTCTTTCCCACGAGGATTGGGTGTGAAAACACTGTAGCCAGCACGGTGGGTTCCTGCGTTTCAACAATTTGCCTGAAGAAATGAATAGGATCACCGGCATCGTTGTTTACCGGTTCAATGAAAACGTCAATCACTCCATTGCAGCCAAGTCCAATGCCGAGGTTCTGGTTACTTTCTTCACGTGTATCGTAGGTCACCGTCATTCCTTTGCCACCTGTCATGACCTGGCGTGCTTTGCGCAAAGCATCACCCTCCAGGCAGCCGCCGCTTATTGAACCCACCCAATGTCCATCGTCAGTGATCAGCATTCGTGCGCCTGGACTTCGGTAAGAAGACCCACGAACGCGAACGACCGTAGCCAACGCTGCGCGATGTTGACCAAAGTCAATTCGTTCATACGCTTCCAGGATCGCCTTGAATTCTTTCATTCCTAAGTGGATGACCGCTCGAGCGGCAGGATAGGCAATTTATGAATTCTTTTGCCGGTGGCAGCAAAGATGGCGTTGCTAAGCGCTGCTGCCAGTGGAGGCAATGTCATTTCGCCCATTCCTTCCGGATTCTCATCACTGTCAATCAGATGTACATCGATGATGGGGGCATCTTTGATGCGCAGCAGCTTGTAGTCATCAAAGTTGGATGAAACAGCCCTTCCTTTGTCAATATGAACAGCCTGGTTAAGCGCTGAGCTCAGCCCATCGATGATGCCACCCTCCAGTTGATTGAGGGCATTGCTCCGGTTGATCACCAGTCCACAGTCGGCAACAGCGACGACACGTTCTACTTTTACCGACTGAGGGTCGGGAATGGAAACATTCACTACTTCGGCGATGTAAGCGCCGAACATAAAGTGAGCAGCAAATCCCCTGAAGACACCTTTTGGGGCGGGCTGGTACCATCCGGATTTCTCTGCAGCTGTGCGGATCACTTGCTTCAATCGCCGTGTATGATAAACAGGGCCGCCATGGTCGCTGTATGGCATCACTTTGTCCTCCTGGCCAAGCAGCTCCAAACGAAAATCAACGGGGTCCTTTCCTGCGAGGTGTGCCATTTCATCGACAAAGCATTGATCGATCCAGGCGGTGATGTTATGTCCGGGGGCGCGCCAGGCTCCGCGTGGTACAAGGCTTGATGCGGCAGTGTACTCCATTTTGAAATGGCTGACAAAGCCGGCGGGGAATCCGTCAGGAAAGACTTCTGTTTGATAGGATGGTGAACTTGACCCTGAAAAAGTATACCTCGAGGTTGTCGTTGCCTTGATGTGCCAGGCTTTCAGTCGGTTGTTTTCGTCGAGCCCTGCTTTGATCCTGAACAATCCTGCTGGTCGGTAGAAATCATGTTGAACATCATCCTCACGCGTCCACACCACCTGAACGGGTTTGCTCAGTGCTTTGGACAGGAAAATGGCTTCGCATGCATAGTCTGCCATGAGTCGTCGGCCGAATCCGCCGCCAACCCTTGTCATGCGCACGGAGATTTTGTTGGGTGGGAGGCCAGTAATCTCCGCGGCGCGTGCCCTCACACTGCCAGGTACCTGGGTGGGTCCCCACAATTCTGCCTTGTCGGCCTGGACATCAGCGATATAGTTCTGCGGCTCCATCGGAGCGTGAGCAAGAAAAGGAGCTTCGAAGGTCGCTTCATGTACTTTCTTGCATGAAGCAAACGCTTCCATCACGTTTCCATCTTCCCGGACCACCTGACCTTCACCTGCTATGTTCTTTTCGAATTGCTGTTTCAAAGCATCATCACTCTCAACCGTTCCCTCAGGCATTTCCCACTCAACCACCAGGGCCTTCCGACCTTTCATGGCGGACCATGTATCTTTCGCAACCACGGCTACACCGGCAACCAGTTGTGTCGGGTTTTTTGTTGCCTCGATGATAATAACTTTTTCGACCCCACGTACTCGCAATGCAGCCGCATCATCTACCCGCTTTACTTTACCGCCAAAGAAAGGGCACCGTTCTATGACGGCAACAGACATTCCTTTGGGTCTTGCATCGAGCCCAAACTCCACACGGCCTGTAACAATCTGGTGGTTGTCGACGCCGGGGATTGGCTGGCCGATGATTGTGAAATCTTTCTTGTCTTTGAGGACCGGATTCTCACGAACCGGAAGTCTGGATGCGCGGTCGGCAAGCTCAGCATAGGTGAGTCGAGCCTGCGTATCTTTTCTAATGACCATCCCTGCATGCGCATAACAAACATCAAGACTTACCTGCCACATGCGGGCAGCTGCTTCGACCAGCATTTCCCGCGCGGCAGCACCAGCACGCCGGACTTGATCAAAATTTGTTTTGATGCCTGTACTGCCCCCGGCAAACTGACTTCCGAATCGTGCGTCGAGCATGCCTTGCTGAACTTCAATCTGAGTCCAGTCGACTTCAAGTTCTTCGGCAAGCAACTGAGGCAACGCGGTTTTTATACCCTGACCAATTTCCGGATTCTTCGAGAAGAGAATAATGCGGCCATCGCTTCTGATGTTGATGAACGCATTGGGTTCAAAGATCTTTTCGTCAGCAGCAGCCACGGCGGTGCGAATACCAATCACCATTCCAACTGCCGTCATCCCGGTGAGTTTCAGGAAACTCCTCCTGTGAATTTCCTGCGAAGCAAATTGTCCGATCTCAATACCAAGTGTATCAGCGACGTTATTTGAATTGTGAAGACTCTTTTTCATGACTTGCCCTCCTTTCCTGCGGCGGTGTGAATCGCCTTGCGTATTCTTAAGTAAGTGCCACATCGACACAAGTTTCCAGACATCGCTGTATCGATCTCGCTATCTGTCGGATGAGGCTTCTTCGAGAGCAGGGCAGCGGCTGACATGATTTGCCCTGCCTGACAGTATCCGCATTGCGGCACATCCAATTCCATCCATGCCTTTTGGAGAGGGTGGCTCCCGTCCCTGGAAAGACCTTCGATGGTTGTGATCTTACCTTTTGTGGCTGCTGCAACTGGCAAGCTGCATGAGCGTACCGCGTTGCCATTCAGATGGACGGTGCAGGCACCACACTGAGATTTGCCGCAGCCGAACTTGGTTCCCTTCAATTCCAGGGAATCGCGTAACACCCAAAGCAGGGGAGTGTCCGCATCCGCATCTACCGAAACGGATTGATTGTTGATGTTTAACGAAAAGACAGGCATAAACCGTATTTGTTTTTGAATCGACTTCGAAGTCAATTCTGTTTGTTACGGCAGAAGTTGCCCGGGAGTTCTACTTTTTACGCTGGGCTTTTACCTGCTCCGGGGTTATTGCAGTGCTTTTATTGCCGAAAGAATTACAGATGTAGTTCATCACATCGCTCACCTCCTGATCGGTGAGGTCAATGGCAGTCATTTCTGCATTGTACTTTTTTCCGTTGACGGTCACTTCGCCGGTAAGGCCATAAATAATCTGTCGGATCGCGCGGTTCTTGTCGGCCATCAGATAGTCTGACTTGGCAAGGGGTGGAAATACACCATCGATACCCTCACCTTGATCCATGTGACACGACAGGCAGTACGTCACATAAACTTCACGGCCACGGGCAGCACTTGCCTTCAGGTCAAAGGCCGGTTTCTTTTGAAAGGAAGACATGGACATGGCAATGCCTAATGCTGCACTACCCGCGAGAATAACTTTGGTCAACTTCATGTCTGCAAAATATGTTTGTATCGATGCTTATCAAACACTTTTTGTGCCACTTACACTTCTGCCAATTCAAACGGTAGTACACGGATTCGCTTTCCGGTCAGATCGAAAATGGCATTGGTCAGGGCTGCGGTAAAGGGTGGTAATCCCGGTTCACCTACACCACCGGCCTTTTCCTCATTCTCCATAATGTGTACTTCGATTTCCGGAGTCTCTGAAATTCGCGACATTTTGTAGCGGTCGAAGTTCTTTTCAACAGCTTTCCCATCGGCAAAGTGAGTAGCATGTTTGGTGGCGGCGCCAAGCGCCATAATGATGCTCCCCTCCACCTGCGCGGCGATGATGTCCGGATTAACAAACCAACCGCAATCCATCACGGCCCATACTTTGTCAACCCGAACTTTGCCATCTTCTCCTTTTGACACCTTGACAACCTCGCCAACGATGCTGGCAAAACACTCAGAGATGGCAACGCCGTAGCCCTCATTTTTCTTGCGGTTATTCCAGTTGGTCACTTCCCGCAATTTTGCAATGAGGGCCTGGTACCGCGCATCGCTAAGATGCTGAAGACGGAAATCCATCGGATCCTTGTTGGCAGCGACAGCCATTTCATCAATGAAGCTCTCAAAAGCAAAAGCATTCGTGGAAGCATAAACGGAACGCCACCACATGACAGGTATAGGACAATCGAGAGGAGCATCACCAAAACGGTAATGTGGAATAGACTCAAAGTAAGGCTTGGACAATCCGTCGATCACTTCTGCATTGTATCTTGTTTTGTCAGCACCCGGATTTTGAGCAAACATATTTTGGCCTGCCGCATTCACTTCGAGTCCGGCAATTCTTCCATTTTTGCTGACCACTCCGCGGCATTGGTATACCATGCCTGGGCGGAACGGTCCCATCGTCATATCATCTTCACGTGTCCAGACTACCTGAACAGGCGCTTTGATTTGCTTGCTGAGCATGACAGCCTCATAGGGGTAATCCGGAAATGCTTTTCTTCCCAGTCCTCCACCCAGAAAGGTCATGTGGACGGTAACTTTGTCTGGAGGTAAATTGAGTTGTCCGGCCACTTCACCCTGAATCCAGTCAGGCCCCTGAATCGGTCCCCAGATTTCGCAGCTGTCATCCCGCACATCGGCAATGCAGTTGAGGGGTTCCATGTTGCTGTGAGACTCATAAGGCGTTTCGTAAAGAGCATCAAGTTTTGTCTGGGCGCGATCATAGGTACCCTGAAAATCACCCTGCGTTCTGACGGACAACACTTCACCGGCCTTCAATTTGTTCTTCATTGTGGTGTACAGCGTCTCCGTACTTGAAAAAGCAAATCCAGAATCGTCCCATTCAACCTTTAGCACTTTTCGACCTTGCATCGCTGCCCATAGTGTATCCGCAACGACGGCAACGCCTTCATACATGTTTCCAAACACATCGCGATGAACTTTCACAACATGGCGAACACCGGGAGAGTTTTTAACCTCTGCTTCATTGAAGGACTTTACCTTGCCGGCAAACCTTGGATTTCTTTCTACCACTGCATACAACATCCCGGGTACACGTTTGTCAAGTCCAAACACGGCTTGTCCATTGACCTTGAGGGGAGTGTCCTGACGCGGCAATGGCTTGCGTAGAAGTTTATAGTCACGTGGATGTTTAAGAATGACGGTCTTGGGAACAGGCAGTTTTGAGGCATCAGCCACCAATTCTCCGTATCCAAATTCCTTTGATGTGGGCTTATGGATAACCTTGCCGTTACTGGCGAAGCACTCCGACGCCGGAACATTCCATTTTTTCGCAGCGGCTTCAATCAGCATTTCACGCGCCGACGCGCTCAGCCGAAGTAATTTATCGTATGATCCGCGTATGGTTGAGCTTCCACCTGTGACCTGGTCTCCATATTTGGAGCCGTTGCCCGGTGCAAATACAATGCTCACCTGATTGAGGTCTACTTCGAGTTCTTCTGCAATGATCTGCGGTACAGATTGAAAAGATCCCTGACCCATCTCCGCGCGGTGGTTCGTAATGGTCACCTTGCCCTGGGCATCAATGGAAATCCATGCATTGAGTTCCACGCCTATAGCTTCAGGACCTGGTGAATGGAAAATCTCTGCATCCATTCCTTTGGAGGGCACCGCAAAACCCAGGGTGAGTGCAATGCCTGTGAGACCGCTGTTGCGAATGAACGTCCTTCTTGAAATTCCTTCTTGTAGATTATTCATATGGCGCATGTGTTATTTTGAGCCGTTCCCGGAACGGGCAGCAGTTTTAATAGCCTTTCTGATCCTTGTATATGTACCGCAGCGGCAAATATTTCCCTGCATGGCAGCATCGATTTCCTTGTCTGACGGATGAGGATTTCTTTGAAGCAAGGCGGCGGCAGACATGATCTGTCCACTTTGACAATAACCACACTGAGGTACTTGTTCGGCAATCCAGGCCTGCTGTACAGGATGTGAATTGTCATTTGATAACCCTTCCACGGTAGTCACGCGCTTGCTGCCCACGCCGGATACAGGAATAGAACACGACCGGACCGGAATACCATCAAGGTGAACCGTGCAAGCGCCGCATTGTGCGATGCCGCATCCATACTTGGTGCCAGTGAGACCTGCGAGATCCCGGATGACCCATAACAATGGCATCCTGGGGTCCGCATCGATCGAATACGTTTTCTTGTTAATGGTGAGTTTTATTGCAGCCATATTTGTCGTTGAAATGGTTCAATGGAAATTTAACAAAAAGCCAGGCAAGGTCGAAAGGAAACAGAGTGAAGGATGGTTATTCAAAATCATTCCATTTAGTCTTACCTGAAGGCATAAAAAAAGCCGGTTCGTCAGCCCCATTCGACAGTTCGGCGCCATTATTTTTGTCCCGGATCGTGCAGAGAGAATCTTGCTCAAAATTTAAAACCAATGAAAACGATTCTATCGACCTTCTTTGTTATTGCCATGGCCGCGACCACAGGGTGTTACGCGCAAAACAGGGTGGAGGTTGTCATTGATCATGTACGGGACACCACCGGGATGATCAGGGTGGGGGTGTTCAAGGATGAAGCATCATTTCTCAAGAAGCCAGTAACAGCCAGGGTTGTCAAGGCAACTGCTGGTAAAGTGGTGGCTGTTTTCGAGAATGTTCCGCCCGGTGAGTATGCCGTCAGCATCATTCATGATTCGAACCGGAATGGCAAGTTGGATTCCAATCTTTTTGGAATGCCAAAAGAGGGCTTCGGATTTTCCAACAATGTGATGGGAAGCTTTGGTCCTCCGGGATTTGACAAGGCAAAAGTTGTTGTATCTGCTTCCATGACGATTACCATTGATACTCGTTATCTCTGATCCATCGTGGCTCGGTCGCAGCCCCGGAATTCTTGAATACCACCGTCAAATTCAGTAGCTTCACTCGTTGAGGGATGCTCTGATGATGACAAAACACGTGTGGATTGCTGTCATGGTCCTGGTGGTATCAATGCCATCGAATGGGCAGGTATGGAAAGACAAGTACCTGCAAGCCCAGGATTTGTATGCCAAAGAAAGTTACGATCAGGCTTTTGCCCTGGCAACCGAGTCACTGGCTTCTTATGAGGCGGAAGGAGCGGCTGTTGTAGAAAACCATGCAGCTATCCTTCGCCTGCTGTCCACCCTTTGTTATGTAAGACAAAAACTTCCCGAAGGCCTCGATTTTGTTGCCAGGGAACTTCAGGTAAGGAATAACAAGCAAGACACATCCTATGCGGTAGCCCTCACCAATCGTGCACTGTTTGAAGAGCAGTTGGGTCACAATGACAAGGCTGTTCAGACTTTGCTGGTGTGCAGACCTATCCTGCTGCAATATTATAAGGATGACGACCTCAGGGTGCTGGAGTGCAATCTGAAACTGGCCACCAACTATTACTTCCTCAATGACTATGCAAAAGCGAGGGAATGGTTTTTGCCGGCCATGACCGTTATCGAGAAAAAGGAAGAGTATACGGAAGGAATTTTGGAGGCTTACTACTATGCGGGGATGCTCTATCTGGAAACGGGAGAGACCCAAAACGCGGAAGCTACCTTCTCAAAGACAGGCAAATTGTATGCATCAGCCGAGCTGACTGGAAGCCTCAGCTATCCCATGGTGCTCTATGGCCTCGCCTACGCATACCATCGGAATCAAAGTCATGGTCTGGCGGAGACCAAGTACAGTGAGGCTCAATCCATCTATGAGAACCTGGCTGGCAAGGAAGGTGAGAACTACTTCACCATCGTTGGTGCGCGCGTCGTCAATCTTCACTACCTGAACAAAAAAGATCAGGCTGGAGAAATGATGAAGCAATTGAAGACAGATCCAGCTGGAAAAATTTCTTATGCGGGTGCTGCTGCTTCTCTTGGTGCCTTGTACCATGGCCGCGCAGAGTACGCAACCGCTGAGATGTTCTACCGGGAGGCCCTTGCAAGCTATGCTGAAAGCAAATCATCGGTGAAAATGGAAATAGCTGAGACGAATCTTAACCTGGCATTGCTTTGTGCTGATCAGGGGAACTTCACGGAAGCCAGACAGCGAATAACGGAGAGCAGGACGACCATCTCGAAGGAAAAAGGAGAATCAAGTAAAGAGTACATCAAGCTGCTTAACCGTTCTGGTATTGTAGACATGCAGGCGGGGGATGTTGGTGCGGCAAAGAAATCATATGAAGAGGCGCGGACCCAGATAGACAAATTTGCAGCAAAAGCAGAAACGGAGAACATCATTAACCTTAACGGATTGGGCGAGGTGCAATGGAGAAATGGGAATTACAGAAAATCCGACTCGCTCTTTCAGGTCATTATCGGTTTGTATGCGACATCTGGCAAAGTGGCTGATCGATACCAGGCCATTGCTTTGAATAACCTGGCCATTTCCAAACAATCACAGGGCAGATTCAATGAATCACTTGATCTCCTGAAGAGGGCGGCCTCCATTACGGCAAAAACATTCGGGAAGGGAAGCATCGCTTATGGAACTGCGTTGGAAGGCGTTGCCTCTTTGCGTCTCCGGCTCGGTGACCTTGGGCATTCAAAAAACGAACTTGATTCGGCACTCCATATATATGAGAAGATGGCTGGTAAGGAATCCTTTGAGTATGCAGCCGGCTTGATGAGTCTTGGAAGGTATTATCAGGTGGCGGGCGACTATACACAGGCCGAACCGTGTTACAAGACAGCCCGTGAGATCATACGAAAGAAGAAAGGAGGCCAAAGCGCCGATTATGCGACGGTCGTTAACAACCTTGCCTTGTTGTATCAGACCCTTGGCAACTATCGTGACGCAGAAGTTTTATTTGGTGAAGCGAAAGCTATTATTGAAAAAACCCGAGGAAAATCCGATGCCGAGTACGCGACCACCGTTCAGAATCTCGCAACATTGTACCAGCTTGAAGGAGCTTATGATCGTGCAGAACCCCTGCTGAAGGAGTCGCTGGAGATTGACCGCATCCGGTTGGGTGAACATCATCCCCACTATGCGGTTACCCTTCAGAACCTGGCGACGCTCTATCAGAAGATGGGCAAAGGACCTGAGGCCCAACGCATGCTGGAGCAGGTACTTGATGTGTATGGTCGCCAGCTTGGGAAGAAGCACCCGTCTTATATCACTACCCTGAGTAACCTCGCGGCCTTGTATCAGGATCAGGCAAATTATACGCTGGCAGAGACTACATGGAAACAGTGCGTGGATCTACGCAAGGAAGTTCAGGGCGAATCGCATCCTGACTACGCCAGGGCCCTGTATGGTCTGGCGGGTGTTTACCATGCTCAGGGTCAATGGGTAAAGGCGAAACAGTATTATGAACCAGTGATTCAAAAATATCACAAGCAGGTGGTGGAATTTTTTCCTGCATTGAGCGAAAAAGAGAAAAGCGCTTTCTATGCTAAAATCAAACCTGTATTTGATGCTTACCAGGATTTTTGCGTGCAGTTCATGTATGCCAACCCCGCTGAGCGGGATGCAACCATCGGCCGGCTTTATGATCTTCAACTTTCAACGAAGGCGATTCTACTGAATGCCACCAATAAGGTTCGCTCCAGAATTCTGGCAAGCGGGAATCAGGAATTGAAAGACCTGTTTCGTGACTGGCTGGGAACGAAAGAGGACATTGTCAGGTATCTCAACGCATCTGCTGAGGAGCGTACATTATCCAGGCTGGATATGAATGCTCTGGAGACAAAAGCCAATGACTTGGAAAAGAAACTCTCGACTCAGTCTGACGCCTTTCGCTCACAGTTCGAACGGGAGACTGTAGGCTGGAAAGAAGTGAAAAATTCTTTGCAAGAGGGTGAAGCTGCTGTTGAAATACTTCGTGTGAGAAGAAAGTATGTGAAGGACTCCATATACTATGTTGGTCTTGTTTTGACCCGCACCAGCGTAGCCCCTGAATTGATCCTCTGGAAGCAGGGCACGCAACTGGAAGGAAGGAAATTCAAATTCCATAGGAACACCATCAAGTATCATGTGAACGACACGGTTTCCTACGTTTACTTCTGGAAGCCGCTTGGCGAGAAACTGAAACCTGGCTCGACCGTGTTCCTGAGTTGTGATGGCGTATTCAACAAGGTCAACTTTAATTCTCTTTACGAGCGCAGCAGCAAACGATTTGTCATTGAAGACTATCGGCTTCGACAGGTCAGTAATACCCGCGAACTGATTGGCCGGAAGACAGCCTTGAATGCGCCAACCAACACTGCCGTGTTGTTTGGATACGCTGATTTCAACCTCGGTGGAAAGGATGTCATTGCCCACAACACGAAACGAAACCTTGCCCGGTCGCTTGGCTTTGATGGTGAAGAAATTCCGGTACTCCCGGCAACAGAAAAGGAAGTGGATGGCATCAGTGCCGTCCTTACGCAGAACAAATGGGCAGCTGCCAACTACAAGAGGGCTGAGGCTTCGGAAGAGAATATGAAGAAAGCCGAAAACCCCAAAGTCATGCACGTCGCAACACACGGTTTCTTTCTAAGCGACCTGGATCTCGATGATTCAGAAAACAGTGAGATCACTGGCAACCCCTTGTTCAGGTCTGGTGTGCTACTGGCTGGCGCTGGTGTGGACAGGGACAATTCAAAAAGTCTTGAGGATGGCGTCTTGACGGCATACGAAGCCATGAACCTCAATCTGGATCAAACGGAACTTGTTGTTCTTTCTGCCTGTGAAACGGGACTTGGGGAGGTTAGAAACGGTGAAGGTGTATACGGCCTTCAACGATCTTTTCTTGTTGCAGGAGCCAATTCGGTGCTCATGAGTCTTTGGCAGGTAGATGATGTAGCCACACAGGAAATGATGAACGCATTTTATTCCTTTTGGCTTTCAGGCTCCAACAAGCACGAAGCCTTTCGCAAAGCCCAACTTCAATCAAAAGAAAAGTACCAAATACCTTATTTTTGGGGAGCATTCGTTCTGATCGGCAATTGACCTCCATATAAAGTAGGCATGCGGTTTATTCTTCTCTCGTTATTTACCATCGGTTCAATAAAGGTGCTATCGCAGGCGCCCGTCGAAGGTGTCCAGCCTTTCGACTCCATGGCCTACTACAACAACACGAAGAAGCCGGCGATTAGTGATCCATCGGTCATTGAGTATGCTCCTACCATCCAGGCAGACGGGAAGACCATCATCATGGAGCGGGCCGAAGCGGGAAAAAAGTATGCGCTGTATGAGAGCCACCTGCAGAACAATGTTTGGAGCAAGCCTGTCTCCCTGGATAAAGTCAACAAGTTTGGGGACACGACAGATTTGGTAGGCGGGCCGAGCCTGAGTTTTGATGGCAACACCATGTACTTCTTTCGATCGGTTGGAATGATTGGTGATCACGAGATTTTTTTCTCTGAACGAACCAGGGACGGTTGGAGTGAGCCACGCAACGTAGGCTCACCCATCAATACGCAGCCAGTGGTCGACAAAGACGGCATTTCAGTAGGAGGGTATGAAGGCTTTCCGTCAGTCAGTGCCGATGGATCAACACTCTATTTTGTAAGGAAGAATGAGGAAGGCCCCCAGGACAAACTCCTAAGAAAGGACAAAGAGAACCTATTCTGTTTGTGTATCTACAAGGCAACCAAGAACAAAAATGGAAACTGGAATAAACCAGAGAAGCTTCCGTGGCCCATCAATCAGGAATGTGAAAAGGCACCTCGCATTATGGCCGATGGCCGTACATTGATCTTCTCATCCAATCGACCGGGTGGAAAAGGCGGCTACGATATGTATCAATCCAAACTTAACGACCTGGATGAGTGGACCACTCCTGTTCCGCTCAATTTTGTCAACACGGAGAAGGATGATCAGTTGCCATGCATTTCTGCAGAAGGTGACCTCATGTATTATACCTACAACAATGCCGATGTTTACTCGGTCGTCATCCCGCCCAAGCTTCGCCAGTTCATGAACAACATCGTGCAGGGGTTTGTGCTCGATGAGGATACCAAGACAGGGATTGAGGCTCATATTGAAGTGACCGATGCGCTCACTTCTGAAACCATTATGAAGCTGGAAAGCAATCCTGCCGATGGGCGATACACGATTGTATTGCCTGTCGGGAAGAGCTTTAACCTTGAATTCAAAAAGGAGGGGTATTCTTCCTATACGTATCCGCTGGACCTGAGGCAAACCCATCAATACCAGGAGAAGAACCTCGATGTCAACCTCTTCAAGTCGGTCAAGCTCACCATCAACATTAGTGATCATGAGATCTTTGAACCAATTCCTGCCGAGGTGAAAATCCGTGAGAAGGGGCAGAACACCTTTCTTAAGGACATCCGCAACAACCCCAAAGATGGGAGAGCCATCGTGGACTTACAGGTGGGGAAGGACTATGAGATCATTCTCAGTGCCAATCACTTCAAGAGTGAGATTCTTGAGTTCAACGTTTCCGGCCTCGTCATTTATAGAAATTTTGAAAAGTACGTCGAACTTGTTCCCGACAAGGTTGATGTCATGGTAAATGTTTCAGACCTGGTGAACAACTCAAAGGTCAAAGCCAAAGTTGTGTTGAGAAACAAGAATCGTGACGAGGTGATTGAAGTCACAGGAAACCAGCTTGTTTCTGTAAGGGCTGGCGACAGGTATGAAATTGAGGTGACCAGCGACCAGGGCTATGCATTCAATTCGACAGTACTTGATCTCACCTCGGGCGGGGCCACGCCCCTTGATATTCGGCTGCTAAAATTGGAGCGTGATGCCAAATTGACACTGCGTGACATCAACTTTGAATCCAACTCTGTGCAGTTGTCGGATATTTCTTATACCGAATTGAGAAGGGTGGTTCAATTGATGAAAGAGAATCCGACACTGAAGGTTGAGGTGGCCGCCCATACCGATGACGTAGGATCGGAGAACTACAACCAGGTACTTTCACAAAAAAGAGCCAAAAGTGTAGCCGACTTCCTGAACGAAAACAAAATTGAGCAGGGGAGGTTTGAAGCAAAGGGCTATGGGGAGTCACAGAAAAAAGTGGCCAACGATAGTGAGAGCAACCGGGCAATCAACAGAAGGGTGGAACTAAGGATCCTCAGCATCTGACCATGAGACACGTTGTACTGATCATCTGTTTTTTTCTGACGGGCGCTCCTCCGGTGCTCGCACAGGTCAAATACAAGGACCTTGCCCCAACACTCGATGGCATGGGGAAAGAAGAAATGAAGGATGCTTTGAAGGAGTATTTAATTGATGACCTGGACCATCCGAATGCAAACTTCAGACTGGCGCTGATTTATGAATCAAACTACAGGGCAGCGGATGTACTTACCCGACACGAATACCTGCTTGCCAATGCGGAACAGGCGCGACTCCGGTTCACAAAAGCCCGGCAATTGGTTGATGACCGGGAAGTCAACAGAAACAACGAATACTACGCACCCATTTTCAAAACCGTCGACGCCAAAGGAAGACCAAGCGTTGAGTTTTCTGTAGTGTCTGGCAAGATTACCCGTGGGTTAGACTCCGCCACACTTTTCCTCACCCATGTTCCGCCCATCTACGCGAGCTTCACACGAAGTGTAAGTCACTACGATCAGGCAGTGAAAATCTTTAGCGAAATCAACAGTGAATTTCTCAGTCTTGATGACTTGTACCTCTACCATGATGCGGCATTCGACAAGAAGCTGGGTCTTCTGAAACAAAATTATGATTCAGCTAAGTTCTTCTTCGATCGGTATGTGGAACTGACAAAAGCCTTTCCAATCCCTTACCACAAACAGAAGTATCATATAAAACCCATTGTAACCTATCGGCTCGATGGGCTGATCACCAGGATGAATTTTCTAACCAACGATGTTGAACTTTGGGATTACAGCAGTTGGGTAGACAAAGTCAGGAAGGCTGTGAACGACGAAATTCTATCCCTTCGTTCACGTCTGAACCAGAATGAAATCAAGGTTTCGGAGAATCTTACGAAAATATCCGCCTCCAACGGTGAAGGTGTTGCCATCATCCCAATCGACAAGCAGGTTGTTTTCAACCTGAATAATTACGACAAGCAATCCCTGGTGCTCGCGTTACTGGAATACAAAGCATTTAAACAGGATTGGATTTTAAAGACAAAGACCTTCGTACCTGACACGACCAATCTTGACAGGAACGCGACAATTTACAGCACCCTGATTTATTCCAACAAGACAGCAGACACCCTGCTTTCAACAGTTAAAACGAGAGCCACGAAGGATAAGATCAGAAAGCACAACGAGTTTATCGCACAGCACTATGGCGGCCCGGAAGGCCTGCAGAAGTTCATTGAGGGGGAACGCGAGAACATTCGAATCACTTTCGAGCAATACAGCGGTGGTCTGCGGTCTGCATTGCTCAACATGGTGACGACACCTCAGGTGGCGGGTGTCGAGAAGTTGATACGATTTGGTAAGTGGGGTATTCCATCGGCTGTGCATGCCGTTACGCCCGAGGCGCTTGCCAAGGGAGATCCAATCACTTTAGCGACGCGCAGAAGCCCTGACGGGAGCAGCTATCTTGCCGGAATTTACCGCCCCGACAAAAAAACCAACCTGACAACCACGTATGTAGCCAAAGTAAATCCGGATGGCAAGGCGGGTTGGATGCAGAGTTTCAATTTCAAGGTGGATAGTACCGCGACCACTGCTGATGCGCATAGTAACCTTGGGCCGTTAGAAATTACACAAGAAGGCTGTGTGTTTGTGGTACGATCCACTCACCTGACGCAGCCACTTTCAAAAAATACGCTGGTCTACCTCAATGAAAAAGGCGAAGCAAAATTCAATGTCCGCCTTGCTGAACGGTCGGTCGCCAGGAAGATCAGCTTTACAGAACGCAGCAATTCCCTTGTGCTGCTCTTCAAAGGTTCAACGGATATGCCGGATTACACAAGTATGGAGAATCTGACGTTGACCGGTATTACTGCATTGGGTGACGTTCTTTGGCGTAGACAATTGGTTATGGCCGGAGGGCTCACAGATTTTATCAACCTGATTGATGGACATATGCTCGCGGGAAACTATACCATCCTTATGGATACCAAGGGAAAGGAACACAAAGCGAAGCCTGGAGAGTCAAATCCATTTATGGTAAGATTCAATGACAAAGGAGATATCGAAAAAGTACTTCCCATCACAACGCCAAAGCCTGTTTACATCAACAGCCTGGTTAAGGTAACGGACCGGTCCATCAACCTGATTGGCAAGGAAGGAAGCATGGAATCACAAGCCGGCAAGCCACTCTCATCCAATGATGAAGTAGCCCACATTATGAGCAACAGGCTCTGTGAAATTGTTTGCAGCAACGTCATCAAGTAGTCTCTTCAATCGTTTGCGGCGATCTGTCATGTCAGCCGTTCCCTAAATTCTTTTTGTTTTACTAGTTTCGCAGCGTTCAAAAATCATCAAAGCATGATCGAGCTCAAGGATTTGTTTCCCTATTCTTTCGAAAAGAAATTCTCAAAACCGGTGGCGTACTTCTCAATGGAATTTGCCATTGACCAGGCCCTCAAGATATACAGCGGCGGACTCGGTTTTCTGTCAGGCTCACATCTCCGTAGCGCGTATGAACTCAAGCAGAATTTCATAGGCATCGGAATCCTCTGGAAGTACGGCTACTATGACCAGTCAAGAAGCATGGATGGCACCATGAAACCTTCTTTTGTGGAGAAGGATTACTCTTTTCTTACCGACACTGGAATTATTTTTCCCATACGCATTCACAATCACGAAGTAAAGGTGAAGGCCATGCTGTTGAAACCTGAAGTTTTTGGTACAGCACCATTGTTTCTTCTCACGACTGATTTACCAGAGAATGACCATTTGGCTCAGACCATTTCTCATCGCCTGTATGATGCGCATGAAAGCGCCCGAATAGCCCAGTCCTCCCTGCTTGGATATGGCGGAGCAAAGCTGCTGGACATTCTCCATCGTGAGACGGAGATTTATCATCTTAACGAAGGACACGCTTTACCCCTTTGTTTTTATCTCTGGGACAAATACAAGAGTATCGATGAAGTAAAAAGGCGTGTCGTATTCACCACCCATACGCCTGAAGTAGCGGGCAATGAGGAGCATGATGCCGGCAAACTTGAAGTCATGAGTTTTTTTGATGGCGTCTCAAAGGAAAGCTATCAGTCGCTCATCGAGCCAGGGAGCAAGAACCTCAACTACACACTGGCAGCCCTTCGCATGTCGCGCAAGGCCAATGCTGTTTCAAAACTGCATGGGAAGGTATCGAGGGAGATGTGGACGGGATATGCAGGGATCTGCGAGATCACGTCGATCACCAATGCACAGAATCACAAATATTGGCACGATCCGGCATTGGAGACCGCATTTGAAAAGGACAATATGAAAGCTGCTGCCATGAGGAAGGCGGAGATGAAGAAGGAGTTGTTTCAGGTGGTGTCTGACCAAACCGGAAAGCTGTTCGATCCGGGTGCATTGACCATCGTGTGGGCGCGCCGATTTGCAGGATACAAACGAGCCAATCTGCTCTTGAATGATCTGGGAAGATTTTTCCGCGTAGTGAATAAGAGTGGCTTACCCTGTCAGGTGATCTGGGCAGGCAAGCCATATCCGGAAGACAAAGATTCCAATGAGATGTTCAATGATATCATGAAGAAAATCTCGGCGATGCCCAATTGTGCCATTCTTACGGGTTATGAACTCAAGCTGTCTGCTTTGCTGAAGCGTGGCTCGGATGTCTGGCTGAACAATCCCAAAATTTTCCGTGAAGCATCCGGTACATCCGGCATGACCGCAGCAATGAACGGCAGCGTCAACCTTTCCATACCGGACGGATGGGTACCTGAATTTGCCAATCATGGCAAGAATTGCTTTTCTGTAGAACCTGCCGACCGGTCACTAAACGAACAGGAGCAAAATGCCCAGGAGGCCTCACGAATCTATGACCTGCTGGAAAACGTGGTCCTTCCTGTTTACTATAACAAACCAGAGCAGTGGTATGCAATAACGAGACAGGCCTGGATGGATGTTCGTGAGGAGTATGGATCCAATCGGATGGCCAGGGAGTACTACGACATTATGTATTCCTGATCGCCTTACTTGAGGTTTTCCAGGTCGCGTATGAGAATGCGGCGACGATCAAAATTAATCAAGTTCATTTCTTTTAACTCATTGAGGATCGTTGTCACGGTTTGTCTCGACGTGCCCGTCAATGCTGCGATATCCTTGTGAGTGAGTTTGGTCGGGATGAGTGTTTCAAACCCAACTTTCTTTCCCTTCCAGGAAGCAGTGTCCTTTAAAAACTCAATGATTCGTGTCCGTGCATCCTTGAACACCAACAACTCCATCTTACGCTCAAGTTTGATGAGCCGAAGGCCGACCAGTTTTAACAGGCTGAAACTCAACTCCCGGTTTCCATACATCAGTGATTTCAGATCTTCAATGCCAAGCGGACATACTGAGGTGCTGTCATCCATTGACTGAGCGAAATCGCGCCTTTGTTCTTCTCCTGCCAAAGCCAACTCACCGAAAATCTCGCCGGTCGTCAGGATGGCGCTGATAACTTCTTTACCGTCATCGAGGTAGTGACCAATTCTTACCCTGCCCTCAGCGATCATGTAAACGTGGGTGGCGGGCTCATCAGGAAAATAGATGAACTGGTCCTTTCTAAAGTGATGAAAGGTATGCTTGTCACCCATCACCTTCACCTTGTGAGGGCAAAGTACATTGTAAAGGTTGACGCTTTCAAAATACCAAAGTGAAGATTCCTTGCCCATGGCTCCGTTTCCCGATCTAAAGTTAATTCTGATCTTTGTTCTGTGTATTTTTCACCCTTCAAATTTTGATGACCCGCCGCAGACTGACAGAAATATGGATTTATCCCGTCAAATCGCTGGGCGGCATCCGTATGACTTCTGCTTCGGTTATGGAAAAAGGCCTGACCAATGACCGACGCTGGATGCTGATCGATGATCGGGGCAAGTTCATGACACAGCGGACAACACCACCCATGGCCCTTTTCAAGCTGAAAGCCCAGGGTGATACTTTCGTTGTCCGGCATGGTGCGGACGAGTTGATACTTCCAAGACGCGGAACACTTGAAGGGGAACAGATCACGGCAACGATATGGGATGACGAGGTTCAGGTTGTTGAAGCCTCACCTGCGCATAGCGCCTGGTTTTCGAAGCGCCTGGGAATTCCATGCAGACTGGTGGAGTTTCCAGAACAGAATCCCAGGCTCATTGATGAGCAATACAGGACGGGTGAAGAGCATGTGGGCCTAGCCGATGGATATCCGCTCCTTGTGATTGGCCAGGCGTCGCTCGATGACCTCAACACGAGACTCGATTCGCCTGTGCCGATGAATCGCTTTCGTCCAAACCTTGTGTTTACAGGCGGCGCCCCTTATGAAGAGGACACGTGGAAGACCTTTGTCGTTGGCAAGAACAAGTTTAAGGCTGTGAAGACCTGCGCACGCTGTGTCCTCACCACCGTCAATCAGGATACTGCAGAAAAAGGAAGGGAACCTCTCTTAACCCTGTCACGATACCGTAAGCAAGGAGACAGAATACTTTTTGGGATGAATGTGATTCCCATTGACTTTAACACCATTAACGAAGGCGATGAGATTGACTTGTTCTAGTGCACTGATGGGCCTGATGGTCTTTTTGATTGGTTGTTCAGGCGGGAAGGAAAAACTACCGATTCTTGGAGAAAGGTCTTTGAGCGGCATGGATACGGTGTACCATACCATTGCGCCATTCCAGTTTGTTGATCAGGACAGCACGGTGATTACCAATGCGGATGTTGCCGGAAAAATTTACGTCGCTGATTTTTTCTTTACCTCTTGCAGAACCATCTGTCCGATCATGAAGACCCAAATGGTTCGGGTTTATGAAGCTACAGCACAGATGGATGACGTTGTTCTGTTGTCACACACCATTGACCCTGAGTATGACACCGTTGCATTGCTTCATGATTTTGCTGAACGCCTGGGCGTTGAGAGCAAGCGATGGCATTTTGTAACGGGGGTAAAAGATTCGATTTACAAGATTGCCCAAACGAGCTATTACGCCACGGCCATGGAGGACAAAACTGAGCCGGATGGATTTATTCACAGCGGCGCATTTTTGCTCATCGATAGACTGGGCCGTATCAGAGGAAAATACGATGGCACAAAAGAGTTGGATGTTAACAGGCTCATAGTCGACATCAAGCGCCTGAGCGTTGAGTAATATGACTGTCATT
The DNA here is from genome assembly GCA_016787625.1 of Cyclobacteriaceae bacterium. GTDB lineage: Bacteria > Bacteroidota > Bacteroidia > Cytophagales > Cyclobacteriaceae > ELB16-189. Next base: position 4,621 of record JAEUUD010000010.1, on the reverse strand, counting down.
TCACGGTTTTTGAAGTTGGCACTTGCTATCATGTCATGTATCGTCGTTATGAATCAGGCACAATGCACGACATCTGATCCGAAGTACAAATTGTACCTTGTTGAGGGCGAGAAGCTCTACATGACTCACTGCAGCAACTGTCATCAATCTGATGGAATGGGTTTGCGCAAAGTATATCCGCCACTCGCTTCATCCGATTTTATGGAGCAGAACCTCGAAAGGGTAATCTGCGGGATGAAATATGGAATGAAAGGTGATATCACTGTTAATGACGTCATGTACAATCAACCCATGCCGGGCGTCATGTCCCTCACTGAGTTGGAATTGGCAGAGATTGCCACTTACATTTACAACACCGGAGACCATCAACGGGGACTCATTGACGTGAAACAGGTAGCCACAATCATGCATTCTTGCGAACGGCCTTAGTCGTTTTTTTCACTAGTCTTTTTTATGTTTCTTGCACAAATAGCGATCGAAACGTTTCGTCATGAAGGGTCCTGATATCCGAAGAGCCATTGCAACGATTCTGATCGTGCTGACGGTTTATGGCATTCTGATCACGTTATTACTCCAGCTTGAAAGTGGTATTCCGGGAAGCAAAATCAATACGCTCCAGGATGCCATGTGGTATTTGATGGAAACACTTACTACCGTCGGATATGGTGATGCATTGCCCGTGACCTACTGGGGCAGGATGATCGGATTTGTATTTCTGTTTTCAAGTTTCGGTGTTTATGGTTTCATCATTGGTAATATTGCAAACTTTATGACCACACTAAAAGAACAAAAGGAACTTGGCTTCGGTGGAACCAAGTTCAGCAACCATGCCGTCATCATTGGATGGAATGAATTCGGACAGTCCGTGGTTAGTACCCTGATCGCCGCCGGTCGCCAGGTTGCCGTAGTTACCAAAGACCGGTCCAGCATTGCCATCATTCATGAATTCTACCCTGATAATCAGGTGTTCACACTTTTCTCCGACTACAACAATTTCGAGCTTCTTGAAAAAGTCAATGTCAAGGAAGCTGCCATTGTCTTTATTAACCTCAATGACGATACCGAAAAACTGGTCTATATCATCAATATCAGGAAGCACTATCAAAACCTGAATTATGTCGTCACACTTGATAATGGCAACCTGAAGAGCACGTTTACCAATGCGGGCTGTACCTACGCCATTTCCAAAAATGAAATCTCGTCCAAATTGCTCGCCAGCTACATCTTTGAACCGGATGTTGCCATCCTGAGTGAGGAATTGATTGCTTATGCGCATGAAGATCATGAGTATGACATGAAGGAATTTCAGATCCGGGGCACAAATCCTTTGATTGGAATACCATACGAGAAAGCATTCTTCGATTTGAAGAAACAATCGAATGTGATTTTGTTCGGGTTGGTACGAGTAGAAAATGGCCAGCGGAAACTCTACAAGAACCCCGAGAGCAGCCTGGTCATCCAAAATGGTGATTACCTGATCATGCTTATGGATGGCAAGGGAACAGAAAGGCTCAAACGGATATTTCAGATTGATGAAGGTGTATAACGCCTAAGGTCATGCAAATCAGTCGCGGAAAGAAGATTCTGCTGATAGGATCGGTTTCATTTATACTGTTTCTGTTCGCGATACTTCCTGTCATCGTTCAATGGTACGTTGAACGAAACAGCGAGGAACTCGTCGGGAGACAGATCCGAATGCATGACCTTGATCTCAATTTTCTGACCGGTGGAATCACTGTCGAGAAGCCAGTCATGCTGGAACAGGATCGTCAGACAATTTTCTTTCAGGCAGAAGAATTCTATGTAAACTTGGGCATGCTGCGCCTGCTGATCGGACAAATCAGCATAACAGAAGTAACATTAACACAACCCCAGGTCTTCATCATTCAACAAGGTCCGGGCTTCAACCTGGATGACCTCGTGACCAGGTTTACAACGACCGACAGTACTTCTAATCCTCCGGAAGTCAGTGATCCTCTGGAATTCCGGGTGGAGAATATTTCCATCCTCGATGGCATCTTCAGCTACGTCAACAAAGACCTGAACAGTGAGATCAAAGTGATCAAGCTGAATACCAACTGCCCACTGATCAGTTCGGATGACCCCAGGGAAGTCCATGACTTTAGTTTTCTGTTTGACAGAGGAGGCAGGATGGCGGGGTCGCTGGACCTGAATATCAATAGCCTTTCCTACAGGACATCCTATACCCTTGATTCTCTTAACATTGCCATATTTTATCCCTACATCGCTGACTACATGCGAGCGGGGAAACTGGAAGGCCTCTTCACCAGTCATCAACAGATAGCGGGCAATTTTCAGAAACCAGCAGAAATCGCTACGGCAGGCGAAGTCAAGCTGAATGCTTTTGCGCTCACTGATCCGAAGGAGGACCGCCTGGTAGCCCTTGAGGAGGCCAAATTGGTCATCGATTCTGTGGATGTTGGCCACGAGTTGTACGACATCCGTTATGCTTCGATCATGAAACCGTTTTTGAAATTTGAACTCTTTGATCAGGGCAATAATTTCACCAAGCTCATGAAAGAGGAGCCTGCACAGGGCTCGGGAATTTCATCTGATTCACTTTCCAAAGCAGTGGTCTACGGGAATGTGTTTGCCTTGATGGCCGCCTACATCAGGGAAATGTCAAGAACCTATGCGTTCAGTGAATACAAGGCCGATAGCCTTGTCATGCGCGGAGGCACCCTGATCTTCAATGATTATACGCTGCACAGCCGCTTCAACTATTTGCTTGAGGACCTGATGGTCAAGACGGATCACGTGAGTTCATCGGAAGCCAACATCAAAGTGGTTGCGGCCTCCATTCTTAACACTTCTGGCAGACTCAACGGGCAGCTGCTCGTCGATCCGCATGGCTTCAGCAACATGGACATTGACTATTCGATCACAAAATTGAAGGTCTCCGACTTCAACCCGTACTCAGACTATTACGTGGCTCACCCATTTACCGATGGCATTTGCACGTATGTCAGCAAAAGCTCTGTGCGTAATCAATATCTGAAGAGCAACCATAAGCTTGATATCAAAACGATCAAGGTTGGCAAGAAGGTCAAGAACAAGACTGCTTACAATGTACCGGTCAAGCTGGCCGTAGCGCTCCTGCGCGACAAAAATGGTGACGTGCACCTGGAGTTGCCGATCGAGGGAAACCTCAATGATCCCAACTACAAAGTCGGCAAAGTAATCTGGCAGGTTTTTCGCAACCTGATATCCAAGGCGGTGGCCGCCCCCGGTAAGCTATTGGCTTCCAAAGCAGGTGTTGAAGAAAAACTCCTTGAAGGGTTCACCTGGCTACCCCTTCAGGCGGACCTTACAGAACCCCAATTGGCTTCTCTTGATGCCTTGGTCAAGTCATTGGAAACTACCCCGGAAATGAATGCTGATCTCGTCAGAATGTACAACGACCAGAGGGAATTGGATGAACTGGCTCTTCGTGAGGGAAAAAAGAAATTCCTCTTGCACAACAGACGAATTCAATCGGAAGAAAACCATACACCGGAAGAGCTGGCAGCAATGGATGCACTTCACCCAAATGACTCAGCATTCCACGCCTACCTTAACAATGAACTCAATACACCCGGTGATCAACTCGTTTCGGTATATGAGAAATCAAGGAAGGTCGCCGGTCATGAAAGACTGATCGGCCGTCTTCAGGAGATTTACCAGAAAAGGGAAGTTCAGGTACTCAATTACCTTGTAACCACAAAGGGCATCGCTCCTGAACGGGTGAAGGTTGCTTCGCTGGAGGACAAGACACCTATTCCTTACGCGACGACGTCGCGCATGAATATCAAGTTTTTTGTCGACGACAATTAATTTACCAGTTCGGTATGAGCAATGTTGTGGAATACAAATTCTACTTCATTGGGCGTGTCCACCTGTATGACGGAGTCTTTTGAAATTGTTCCTGAAAGTATCTGTTTGGACAATTCATTCAACAATTCTCTTTGCAGCACCCGCTTTAGTGGGCGTGCGCCATATTGAGGATCAAAGCCAAGTTGGGCAATCCTGTCCTGGGCAGCAGGTGTTACGTCAAGCTGAATGCCGCTCTCCAAAAGTCGCTTGCGGATCAACTCAACCTGTATTGTCACAATTTTCCGTACATCAGTCTTGCTTAAAGGCCTGAACATGACGATTTCATCAATTCGGTTGATAAACTCCGGCCGCATGCTTTTTCTCAGCAATTCAAGAACCTCCTCTTTGGTTTCTTCCATCACTTCAAAGAAACTGTCATTGGTGATTTTCTCGAACCGCTCATGAATGAGTGCAGAGCCGATGTTCGTTGTCATGATGACAATGGTGTTCTTGAAATTTGCCACACGACCTTTGTTGTCCGTGAGTCTTCCATCGTCCAATACTTGAAGCAGGATATTAAAGACATCCGGGTGCGCCTTCTCGATTTCATCCAGCAGGATGACGCTGTATGGCTTGCGTCGCACAGCTTCCGTCAGTTGACCGCCTTCGTCATACCCGACGTAGCCAGGTGGAGCACCGATGAGCCTGCTTACGCTGTGTCGTTCCTGATACTCGCTCATATCGATGCGTATCATGGCATTTTCATCATTGAACAAGTATTCGGCCAACGCTTTGGACAATTCTGTCT
>JAEUUD010000109.1 GCA_016787625.1 Cyclobacteriaceae bacterium | reverse complement strand
TTATTCAGAACAAGTACCGCAAGATCCTGGAGTCATTCGGTGTGAAGATGATGGAAATACCATCGGGTTCGGCATTCAACGCTGACTTCCATGAGGCGATCACCCAGGTACCCGTGGAAGGTGACAATCAAAAAGGCAAGATTGTCGATGTTGTGGAGAAAGGGTACGTATTGAATGATAAGGTTATCCGATTTGCCAAGGTCGTTGTCGGCGCTTAAGCATATGACCAGATCATTTTCAAATTTTCAAATTCCAGAATTATCAACTTCCTGTCATGGCTAAGCGCGACTATTACGAAATACTCGGAGTAAGTAAGACAGCCACCGCAGAGGAAATCAAGAAGGCGTATCGCAAGGTCGCCATTCAGTTTCACCCTGATAAGAACCCCAACAACAAGGAGGCGGAGGAAAAATTCAAGGAAGCCGCTGAAGCATACGAGGTGCTCAGTGATGTCAACAAGCGGGCGCAGTACGATCGCTTTGGGCATTCACGGCCAGGAGGCGGCGGATATGGTGGTGGGCACACCATGAACATGGAGGATATCTTCAGCCAGTTTGGAGATATTTTTGGCGGCGGCGGAAGTCCCTTCGACAGTTTCTTTGGAGGAGGTGGTCGAGGTAGCCAACGACGCGGATCAAACCTGCGCATCAAGCTCAAGCTTACACTGGATGAAATCGCCAATGGCGCCGAAAAGAAAATAAAAGTTCATCGCCTCGTTCGTGCAGAGGGTGTCACCTTCAAAACTTGCGGCACCTGTCAGGGCAATGGACAAGTTCGTAAAGTTGTCAACACCATGCTGGGGCAAATGGTATCTGCATCGACGTGTCCCACTTGTCAGGGTTCAGGTCAAATCATCGACAAGCGGCCATCGGGAGTTGATAGTTCAGGCCTTGAATCACGAGAAGATTTGCTGTCCATAAGAATCCCACCTGGTGTGGCAGACGGTATGCAGCTGTCCATGAGTGGAAAGGGCAACGAAGCACCCGGCGGCGGTGCGCCTGGTGACCTCCTCATTATGATTGAGGAACAAGAAGACAAGGACCTCAAGCGCGATGGCAACAACCTTATCTATGACCTTCATCTGAATTTTGTTGACGCCGCACTCGGCACCAGTGTGGAGGTACCCTCGATCAACGGCAAGCTCAGAATCAAGATTGACCCCGGAACCCAGAGCGGGAAGATTCTTCGCTTGCGTGGCAAGGGCATCAAAGATGTCAATGGATATGGAACCGGAGATCAACTGGTTTATGTCAATGTTTGGACACCCAAAAAGCTAACCAGCGAAGAGAAGGATATCCTGGAAAGGCTCCGTTCTTCACCTGGCTTTCAACCCAACCCGGATAAGTCTGAAAAGGGCTTTTTTGAGCGCATGAAGGAGTATTTTGGGCAGGAATAGGCATTTTTTCCCCCTGACCCGGAATTATTTCAACCTTTCACGCCCTTCCCCGTATATGACCAATTACGGGTGATTCTTAACAAATAGGTAACAGTTAATTGCCCTGCTAACCTGGCAAAACATAAAACTGTGTCGAGCACATGCTGAAAACCGGAGTGTTGGTTATCGTGGGAGTGTTGGGAACTGAGGCGGTTGTTGGTCAGATGAAGAAGCAGTTTTCGGTAGAAAACCAGGAGAACTGTCAGACAGTCAATCTTCATTTGAAAGCCAAAACCGGCAATTGTGTCATTCGTCCGGGTCAAACGACTGAACTTCTTAATTTTTACAGCAATCAGGAATTGGAGGATTATGCACACACCTTCAGCAATGAAGTGCGCAATGCCGTCTGCTATGTCAAGCTTGCATTGGAGAACGAAGGCAACAGCAAGGTGAGCAAGAAAATTTCCTACCAGGTGCTTGGCCGGGATGACAATGACAACATGAGCTCTGACAAGATCTGGAAGCTCAACCTCACCGATGCAAAACCTTACACGCTTGATCTTGATTATGGCCTTGGTAATGCTAATGTGGATCTTTCCGGCCTCGCCATTTCACGTTTAAAAATCAATACAGGCAGCGCGAATGTGAATGTTTCTTATGAAACCGGCGCTGAAAACAAAGTCAATATGGACACCTTCTATATCAAGGTGGACCTTGGCTCCCTGTCGGTAAAGCAGATCAATTTGTCGAAATCCAAACTCGTGGTAGCCGAAGTGAGCTTTGGCAACATGCTCCTTGATTTCAGTGATACCCCGGTTGTCATTCCCGAAGTGCGGGGAAGTGTCGGAGCCGGCAATATGATCATTGTACTCCCTGATGAATCGGTGCCTGTTAAGGTCAACATCAACGAGTCCTGGCTCTGCAGCATCAAGTTATCCCGAAGCTTGCGAAAGACAGACGAAAACACGTACACCAACGCCGCTTATTCCCGAAACTCAAAGCAGGCACTCGTCTTCGATCTTGACGTTTCTATGGGCAAGATCCTTTTCAAGGAGAAAAGCAGGTACTGATTTTTCCTTTTTGCCGGTTTGCAACCTGTAATTATCCGGCTATTTTTGACACTTATCTCTTTACCAATCAATCACTATCTGTGAATGCTCTAGCCGCACGAGGAGTCACCAAGCGCTATGCTAACCATACCGCGCTCAACCAGGTGGACATTACCGTTCCGGAAAAAACCATTTATGGCCTTCTGGGCCCCAATGGAGCAGGGAAGACAACCCTGATCCGGATCATCAACCAAATCATCAATGCCGATGAGGGTGAAATCACCTTGTTCGGCGAGCGTCTCAAGCCAGAGCACATCGGGGTGATCGGCTATCTGCCTGAAGAGCGGGGGCTGTATAAGAAGCTCAAAGTTGGTGAGCAACTCATTTATTTCGCCCGGTTGAAAGGCCTCAATCAGCATGACGCCATGGCCAAAATCAAAGTGTGGCTTGACAAATTTGAAATCAAAGACTGGTGGAACAAGAAGGTGGAAGACCTATCGAAAGGCATGGCTCAGAAAGTACAGTTCATCAGTACCGTCATGCACGAACCCAGGCTCATCATTCTTGACGAACCGTTTTCCGGATTTGACCCGGTCAACGCTCAGTTGATTACCGATGAAATCCTTGAGCTCAAGAAAAAAGGTTCGACCATTATCTTCTCCACGCACCGTATGGAGACGGTCGAAGACCTCTGCGACCATATTGCCCTGATCAACAAATCAAAGCAGATTCTTGAAGGCACAAAAAAACAGGTGAAGGCACAGTACAAGTCAAATACGTTTTCTGTCTCACACAAGGGCACATTCAGTTTTTCTGATCCGGCTTTTGAAGTGATTGAGCAAAGGCCTGTGGAAGACAATTTCCATCAGTCGACGGTTAAAATCCGCTCGACCGCCGGACCGAATCAACTCATTCAGGAGTTAACCAAAGTCACGGAGGTACACGCTTTCATAGAGAAAGTACCGACCATGAGTGAAATTTTTATTACACTAGTTAAAGGAGAAAGCCATGAATAAGATCTGGTTGATTGTTCAACGCGAGTTTCTGAACCGGGTACAAAAGAAATCCTTTCTTGTTGCGACCATTCTTTTGCCGTTAATCTTCCCTGCGTTGATGGCCGTGCTGGTGTATGTAGCCGTGGAACAAAAGAAGAATGCCAAGAAGGAAGTGATCTTGTATATCGATGAGAGCAGCTACTTCAAGCCTGACACCGCCAAATTCCTTTTCAGTCCCTTTACCGGAAGCCTGGAAGAAGGCAAGAAAGCTTTTGAGGCATCCGAGAATTTTGGCCTTCTCTACATTCCAACATTCGAGTTGGCAGCTCCCCAGGGCATTAAGCTCTTTACCAAGATCAATCCAAGCCCCAACGACATCAGTGATCTGGAAAAGGTCATCGCCAACCAGGTCCGTGACCTGAAGATGATTGAGCTTCATGTAGACCCGGAGGTCCTGAACAAACTCAAGACCGTCGTCAACATAGAATCAGTAAAACTCTCAGAAGGCGGACAGGAGAAATCATCCGACAGCAAGGTGTTGTTTGGCGTCGGTATGGCCGGTGGCATCCTCATGTATATGTTCATTTTCATCTACGGCGCCCAGATCATGCAGGGTATTATTGAAGAGAAGATGAGCAAGGTTGTCGAAGTGATTGTCTCCTCGGTGAGGCCATTCCAACTGATGATGGGTAAAATTGTGGGGTTGGCATCCGTAGGATTGTTGCAATTTCTCATCTGGATAGTACTGATCTCTACCCTGTCCACCGTTGTTCTTGGTTTCTTCGGTCTTCAATCGCCATCACAGGATATGATGCAGATGAATGAGCAGGCACAGCAAGTGGCTGCACAAGGCGGTACGCTGGCGCTGCTCAATACGTTGAGCCAGATTCCATGGACGTATGTTATTGTTTGCTTCATTTTCTACTTCATCGGCGGATATCTGCTTTACGGAGCCTTGTTTGCGGCTGTGGGTTCTGCGGTTGATAGTCCTGCAGAAGCACAGCAATTCATGTTTCCCATTACGATCCCCATGCTGATCTCCTATTTCGGTTTGTTTACATTCATTCTCGAAGATCCGCATGGCACCATCAGTGTTTGGCTTTCCGTCATTCCACTTACCTCTCCGATCGCAATGATGGGACGGATCGGGTTTGGTGTACCCGACTGGCAATTGGCATTGTCCATGATCCTTCTTGCCGGAGGATTTGTACTCACCACATGGTTTGCCGCCAGAATTTACCGCGTCGGTATTCTCATGCACGGCACCAAAGTCAGCTACAAGGTGCTGGCGAAGTGGTTCCTTCAGAAGGGATAGCCATTTACATTGTCTGATCCTGCACCGTGGGGACTCCCTTATCGGGCTGAAAATTATTTGCTAACTTCTCGGCGATGGCACGGATTGCTTCCATGGAGTTTTATCAGGACAACGCAAACCTGAAGTGGATCATCCTTGTCGTTTCCGTTGTCATCAGCGTCAGCAGCATTTACTACACCAACATATTGGTCAACCAGCTCAAGGATAGAGAACGAAATCAGGTAAGGCTCTTTGCCAAAGCACTGGAGTATACTTCCAACGACACCAACAGCAACATCCTCTTCATCACCGAAGAAATTATCTACAAGAACAATTCTATTCCCACCATGCTGGTTGATGAGAAGGGTGACATCCTTAACTACACCAACGTTGACCTTGACCCCTCTTGGGTGCCGATCCGGAAGGACAAAGAACTCAAGGATCAGCTTGAACAAATGAAGCGCACCTTCCCTCCCATTCCCATTCTGCTGAAGGATCCGAGTACCAATGAAGTTTTTGGCAAGCAGTACGTTTACTACAAGAATTCCTTTCTCCTCACGCAGCTCATTGCCTATCCATATATTCAGATTTCAGTGATTGCAATTTTTGGATTCATCTCTTACCTGGCTTTCAATTATTCCAAAACCGCAGAGCAAAACCGCGTATGGGTTGGACTGGCCAAGGAGACAGCACATCAGCTCGGAACGCCCTTGTCTTCTTTGATGGCCTGGGTAGAGGTGATTCGGGATGATCCGCAAATCAGGGGCAAGGGAATTGTCGAAGAACTTGACAAGGATATTGCGAAGCTTAAGATTGTGACAGAGCGTTTTTCAAGCATTGGTTCTACGCCAGTACTGAAGAGTGAAAATGTACACCAGCTTGTTACCAACGTCGTGAGTTATCTGCAGCCGCGTGTATCGGCAAAAATCAATTTTGAAGTGTATGCCCTTTCGGAATCCATTCAGGCCATGGTACATGCCCCGTTGTTCGAGTGGGTGATTGAGAACTTGTGCAAGAATGCCGTCGATGCCATGGGCAGCAGCGGCACCATTGCCATCAAGATATTGCGTGGAAATGAACGCAGGGTATTCATTGACATTTCAGACACAGGGAAAGGCATTGCCAAGTCAGTTATACCCAACGTATTCAAGCCCGGGTTTACCACCAAGAAGCGTGGCTGGGGCCTTGGCCTGGCGCTTGCCAAGCGCATTATCGAGATGTACCATGAGGGCAGAATCTTTGTAAAATTCTCTGAAGAAAATCAGGGCACAACCTTCAGGATCGTGCTCCAAAGCGCCTGATCATTGTTACTGACAGTCAAGTGGTTAAGCCAATCAAGAATTAAAGTGAAAATTGAGTTTGGCACTTGGTGATGCCGTCTATGAAAGCTACTTTTGTGGCCGGATTTTAATCCGCAAAAACCTTATCCACTTCCATGGCAAATTTTGGCAAAATCACTCAGGTAATCGGTCCAGTCGTCGACGTGGCTTTTGACGAGCCCGGCACAAAACTCCCCAATATTCTCAACTCCCTCGAGGTCACCAAGACCGACGGTACACGCGTCGTGCTTGAATGTCAACAGCATTTGGGTGAGGACAGGGTACGCACAGTGGCCATGGACGGAACAGAAGGACTTGTGCGTGGAATGAAAGTGACGGATACGGGCATGGCCATCCAGATGCCTATCGGAGAAGATATCAAAGGACGTCTGTTCAATGTTGTCGGCGAGGCCATCGATGGTATCGTCCAACCGAAGAAAGAAAAAGCACTACCTATTCACCGTCCGGCGCCGGCATATGAGAACCTGACAACCTCTACCGAGGTACTTTTTACCGGGATCAAGGTCATTGACCTTATCGAACCGTATGCGAAAGGTGGAAAGATCGGCTTGTTTGGTGGCGCAGGTGTAGGAAAGACTGTATTGATCCAGGAATTGATCAACAACATCGCCAAGGCATACTCAGGACTTTCTGTATTCGCTGGAGTAGGTGAACGTACACGTGAAGGAAATGATCTTCTGCGTGAAATGATTGAAGCGGGAATCGTTGACTATGGCGATGCCTTCAGAAAATCCATTCACGAAGGCGGCTGGGATCTGTCCAAAGTGGACATGGCCAAGCTCCGTGAGTCAAAGGCGACCTTTGTGTTTGGTCAGATGAATGAACCCCCCGGTGCGCGTGCACGTGTGGCTTTGTCAGGACTTACCATTGCTGAGTACTTCCGCGATGGTGATGGCACTGGCAAGGGTCGCGATATCCTTTTCTTTATTGATAATATCTTCCGCTTTACTCAGGCGGGTTCTGAAGTGTCCGCCCTCCTTGGCCGGATGCCTTCTGCGGTGGGATACCAGCCTACTCTTGCTTCGGAAATGGGTGCCATGCAGGAACGCATTACATCAACCAAGAATGGTTCTATCACATCCGTTCAGGCCGTATATGTACCTGCCGACGACTTGACTGACCCCGCTCCCGCTACAACGTTCTCGCACCTTGATGCAACTACCGTATTGAGCCGCAAGATTGCTGAGTTGGGTATCTATCCTGCCGTTGATCCTCTGGATTCAACGTCACGGATTCTCCGTGCTGACATCGTTGGTGACGCCCACTACGACTGCGCGCAACGCGTAAAACTGACACTACAGCGTTACAAGGAACTTCAGGACATCATCGCCATTTTGGGTATGGATGAACTGAGTGATGAAGATAAAATGGTTGTTAACCGCGCTCGAAGGGTTCAGCGCTTCCTGTCGCAGCCTTTCCACGTTGCAGAAGCGTTCACAGGACTTAAAGGCGCCCTCGTGGATATTAAGGACACCATTAAGGGCTTTAATATGATCATGGACGGCGAACTGGATCACTTACCTGAAGCAGCTTTCAACCTGGTGGGTAACATTGAACAAGCGATTGAAAAAGGTGAACGTCTGATGGCAGAAGCTAAAGCATAAACCTATGTATCTTGAAATCGTAACGGCAGAAAAAAAGATCTTTGAAGGAGATGTGAGCATGGCCTCATTCCCGGGATCTGACGGATCGTTTCAGGTATTGAACAACCACGCCCCGTTGGTCAGCCTGCTCGGCGAGGGTGTTGTTGAATATAAGACCAACGATCAGCGCCAAAGAGTACGGATCACTGGAGGAGTGGTCGAAGTTTTGAAGAACAAAGTGGTTGTTCTTGCCGACGGCATTAAGGAGTAATCACCGATTAGATTAAAAAAGGCATCCCCGTAGGATGCCTTTTCTATTTTGTGCCAGACACAAAGGATCGGCTACCCCTGAGCATATCGCGCACGGCAGCTTGATCAAAAACAAAGGCTGATTCAGGCTGCAGGGAACTACGGAGAATCCATGTTCCCGCAGGTGTGAACCACCCATCAAGCGTGGCAGCGATGCCTTTCCTGGTGTGAAAAGTAATGGTCGCTGTTGGTGGTCCCGGCGCCATGGACGAGGCGAATACCGTTCCGTTTTTATACTCTAATCCACCCAGATAGGATTTTACTTTGACCGAATCGGCCCGTTGACTGGATGCAATCCACATCGAGCCTACTTTTTCAACGACGAAACCTGAATCTGCAGGGTATTGAAATGAAATCCTGAAGACAGAGTCCTTCTTTATTCTCAGCAGGCTCTTGTCCCTCCAGTCGTCCAACCCGCGGTTAAACTGAGCATCCAGAAATCCTTCAACAGCATACACTTCCGATTCCCCCGTCAGTCGGACAAACGTGTAACTCGTTCCTCCATATCGCTGACCAGCCATTTGATTGTATGCCGACCTGCCTACCATGATGTCCGCTTCTGTCGAAGCTCCGTTCATCACGCGAACACGTGTGCCAGTGCTGTCTCCTACGCCAAATTCATCCCACTTTTCCTTTTTCCTTGACATGATGCGCTCGGGTTTCAGGACAGTGAGCATTCTCAACGCATTAACTCCGGCACCCTGCTCCAGTCGCAACGTTTGATTGTTTTGAATCAACCTCCAGTTGCCTGCCCTGGTCAGTCGTATTTCGTCTCTTTTCTTTGCAGGGACAATAATCAAGTCGGTGATTTGAGCTGAGTCAAACTCCACCAGGTTCCCCGGCATGTTGCTTTGTAGTCCAGGTGAGCGGAATACCTTAAGGGCTGCAAAAATCAGGATCAATGCCCCAAATACAGCTGCGAGCTTCCAGGGATTAACGTTCTTCATAGTTTTCAGCCATTCGTTTCAGGCGGGTCATTCTGTTTTGTTGCATGCGAACCAATCCGTAGCCTACAACCAGCAATATGGGGAGGAGGAAGTTTGCATACTTGATGATGGTCTTTGTTGAATCCTCCAGTTGGGCAATGGGGCGAGAAGTGACTCCCTTGGTACGCAGGTCAATCAAACCCGTGTCATCAGACAGCCAGTCGATGGCGTTGACCAAAAGACTTACGTTGTCCGGTTGCAAAGATCTCCCTTGCTGACGGGAGCCACTCACCATGAAGTCGCCGTCTCCGAA
>JAEUUD010000108.1:4975-9261 GCA_016787625.1 Cyclobacteriaceae bacterium | reverse complement strand
CGACTGATAAAATTCGTAGTTTCCAAAATCAATTCATCTTTACAACCTTACCACAAACCCATGTCAACCTTCACTGGAAAATCCAGGTCACTTCTTACCCTGGCACTTTTGTTTATTCCCCTGGTCCTTGTTGCCCAGGTCATCGATGAGACTTACAATCAGAAGATCAGGGAGTATACGACAGATCCGCGCTTCCTGCCGGCGTCCGTTCTCAACCTTGTTGATGATCCCAACATCCCTTCACCCCGGAAACATTTCGGAGAAATCATCGGAGCTCCCGGCACGATGCACCGTACGACTGACATCTATGCCTACTACAAGAAACTCGCCGATGCCTCCCCGTTCCTCGACATGACACAGGTAGGCACCACCGAGGAAGGACGCCCCATACACCTTGTTGTCATAGGAAATGAGGATGCCATCAAGCGCCAGGATCATTATAAGAAGCAACTGGACCTGCTTTCCGATCCACGGAAAATGACCAACGTCACGCTAAACAGCATTCTCGCCGACAGCAAACCGGTCTTTTATTTGAATGGAGGTCTCCACTCTCCGGAGATGGGCTCACCGGAAGTGCTGATGGAACTTTCCTACCGGTTGATCACCAGCCAGACGGAGGACATCAAAGCCATTCGTGATAACATCATTGTCCTGATCAATCCGGTATCGGAACCGGATGGACGGGACAAGCAGGTGGACTGGTACTACCGCTACACAAAGTCAAGAAAGGAATTTGATGACGGCTTCCGGCGGTCGTCTCCTTACTGGGGAAAATATGTTTACCACGATAACAACCGCGATGGCCTTCAGATTTCCCAACAGCTTACCAAAGCGATTTTCAAAGGTTATTATGAGTGGCATCCGACGGTGATGCTGGACTTGCATGAATCTGTTCCGCTGATCTACATGTCAACAGGAACGGGCCCATACAATGAGACCATAGACCCGATCACGATCGGAGAATGGCAAGTGATGGCCAACCACGACATCACGACATTGGCAGCACAAGGACTCCCCGGTGCCTTCACCTGGGCGTTTTATGACGGGTGGTATCCTGGATACGCCCTTTGGATTGCCAACAATCACAATTCCATTGGAAGGTTCTATGAAACGTTTGGTAACGCAGGGGGCAATACCTACATGAGAAATCTCTCCGAGTCACGATTTGCCGGAGACCTGGTAACGAGCCGGGAATGGTATCGGCCTGACCCCGCCACCCCCTGGGTAAAATGGTCATCCCGCAACAACGTCAACTACATGCAGGCAGGCGTGCTCGCTTCACTTTCATACGCAGCTGCCAACGGCAGGCAATTGCTCACTAATTTCTATCAGAAAGGTGTCAATGGCATTCGTAAAGGGAAGGAAGAGAAACCCAGGGCATTTGTTGTTCCGAAGCAACAGCGCGATCCTGCAATGGCCGCATATCTGGTCAATCAACTTCGGGGGCAAGGGATTGAAGTCCATCAGGCTGCTTCAGGCAAGAATGAAGGCGACTATGTTGTTTTGCTTGACCAACCTTACCGCAACCTGGCCGTTACCCTGCTGACAAAACAAAACTATCCTAAGGAAGCCAAGTTCCCTCCTTACGACGACATCGCCTGGACCCTTGGACTTATGTACGGTGTCGATGTGAAGAGTGAAGACAGTCTGACGTATAATGTGGCTGATCTCAAGATGCTTACAGCGGATGCGAAGTACAATGGAAAGATCAACGGCGATGGCACATATGTCATCAACTACAAAGCACAGAACACGGTGTTGCCCGCCATGTACTGGGCCAAGAGTCAGAATAAGAACCTGACGATGGCCGTCCTTGACAGCCTCACCGTACTCGATGGCCTAAAGGATACCCTTGCTGCCGGATCAGTGGTCTTCAAGGGATTGACGAAAGATCAGGCCAACAACATTGGTTCTAAATTCGGATTGGATCTGCACGGCGTAAGCGGTGCACCAACAACGAAGAAGCAACATGCAGTAAACTTGCCGAGGGTGGCTATTTACCACACCTGGTATAGCACGCAGGATGAGGGATGGTCGAGGTTCACTTTTGAGCAACGTGGCATACCCTATACATCCATCGACAAGGACGACCTGAAGGCAGGTGATTTGAGGAAGCGCTTTGATGTGATCCTGATTCCACGTACCGGAGGGAGCACGAGCGATTTCATTCACGAGATTGAGAAGAAGTTTGGTCCGATGCCATACACCAAAACACCGGAGTTCCCTTCCCATGGCACGCCCGACTCAACACCAGACATGACAGGCGGCCCCGGTTTTGCCGGCATGGAACAGCTCAAAGCATTTGCTGATGGTGGCGGTGTAATTGTATCACTTGATAATTCAACGGCCGTTCTCGCCGAAACGGGTATCGCCAGAGAGCTTGACTCATACAACGCGGCAGGACTGTTTCACCCGGGCTCCATCGTACAGGCCAAGGCCCGCAAACCAAAGCATCCGGTACTCTATGGGTATCCAGAGACCTTCCCTATTTTCAAAGGCAACGGGCCTTTGTTTCAGGTGGGTAAGTATGACCGCGATATGATCCTTGTTCAGTATGGAACGAAGCCGCTGAAAGACGAGGAAGAATACAAAGGCTTGATTATGGGCATGCCGGAACGCAAGGAGGCCAAGAAAGACAAGAAGGAGGAGAAGGTAAAAGAAGTGCCCTATGTGTTATCGGGCATGGTCCGCAACGAACAGACCATCATTGGTCATGGGAGTGTATTCAATGTACCCTCAGGCGCTGGCAGGGTGATCGCCTTCACTTTTGATCCCCTTCACCGATACCTCAATCACCACGATGCGCCATTGGTATGGAACGTACTGATCAACTGGGATCACCTGAAATAATCAGGTGATTTCAGTTGGCAGTTAGTTTAGGCGGTAGCCGAAGATGATCTCAGGGCCGCCAAACTTCGTGAAGTAGAACGCGTATTCGGTGGTCACGTTGTGCGCAGGCCTGTACCGAGCTTCAACAGTGAATTTGTTTGCGGTGTATCCTGCGGCAAAAGCGAAATTGACTCCAGACTTCATGGTTAAGCCCGATCCGGCGCTATATCTGATGGCCGAGCTTATGGGGAAGCCATAGATAACTACAGCATTCAGATAAAGTTTGCCTCCGCCATTGAGAAAGAAGTAACGTCGGAATCCGGCATTAAAATCGAGGGAATTGTACTTAACATTCGTTGTGCCTGAGGATGCACTGTATGAACCGTAGACAGGTTCAAACAACAATGACCAGGTGCCTTTGTTCCATGGGAGGATGTTCTCCAATTCAAGTCCTATCCGATAGGAAACATTGGTACCGAAATCCCGGTCCAACGCTGAATTTGAACTGTTGGTGGTCTTCATGGAATACAAAGTCAATCCTGGTCGGATCGTGATCTGGGTCACCCCTTTCTTCGCGCCTTCTTCTTTAACAGTTGAGGCTGTCGCACCCTGGCAGGTATTATACTTGGAGAACAATTTTGTAAGGTCGGAGATTTTATAGCTCAGTCCTTCAATACTCTTCTTTGAGATGTCAGCGCAAGGCAGGTCGTTGAGCAATTGCTGCTTGTACATTTCATTTTCGCCAATGCCTGTCGTCTCTAAACCAGCTACAGTCACCTGGCCCTTCGTGAGGTATCTTTTGTAAACCAGCTGTTTTACTTCTGACTGGTTGACGCTGTAAAAGAATCGCTCAAAGACATCTTCCTTGTAGAAATAGAGCGTTGCTTTACCTTCTACAATTACCCGAATAAACAAAGTCTCATTGCTCCACTCCGGTTCGCGGCCCACGGTGATTCTTTCAACAAGATCACTCGATTGGTCTACCTGCCCCTTGAAACGTCTGAATGTTGCTCCGTTGACAACTCCGAACTCCGAGATGGTCTCCAGGCTTCCCTGGATGGCTTCACCATCACCTACCTTATATTCAAAAGTCTTCGGGCTGCTTTTCCAATCCACATTGCGGATCTGGCATTCCGTGCGTTGCCCGTCATTGTTAATAATATATCCCGGTTCAAAAACAATCTGGGCTTGAAGCGTCAGGCTGGCTGCCATGACCATCAGGAGGGTAAGTCCGTGTTTCATTTGGTTCAGTTTAATTAGAACGAATTAAAGATAAGTGCGTCCCGTAATACAAGTATATGAAAAATGGCTAACTGATTGTCGCACCTGGATCAACTTCGCTGACCGGTCGAATAAGCTTCACCTTACCATCACCATCTGATGCCGTAAGAATCATCCCTTGGGATTCCATGCCCATCATTTTCCGCGGAGCAAGGTTCGCAATGAAAGTTACCTGT
>JAEUUD010000108.1:0-4966 GCA_016787625.1 Cyclobacteriaceae bacterium | reverse complement strand
GATGCCGTAAGAATCATCCCTTGGGATTCCATGCCCATCATTTTCCGCGGAGCAAGGTTCGCAATGAAAGTTACCTGTTTCCCAATCAGTTCTTCAGGTGAGTAATACTGAGCAATACCACTCAATATGGTCCGCATGCCCAAACCGCTATCAACAGTCAATTTCAAAAGCTTGTTTGACTTCTCTAGCTTCTCAGCAGCCGTCACCGTACCAATGCGGATGTCAAGCTTTGAAAAATCATCGATAACCACTTCGGGTTTAATCGGCTTGACAGGCTCCTTGGGCGCTGCCGGAGCAGAAGGTTTCGTATCCATGAGTTTCTTGAGTTGAGCTTCAATCACTACGTTCTCGATCTTTTCAAACAACAGGCTTGAGGTTCCCAGGCGAAGTCCTTCCTTGAGGAGGCTCGCAGATCCTGTTTCATTCCATGTCAATGGTTTCAACGAGATCATTTCTCTGAGCCGCTTTGCTGTGAATGGCAGAAAAGGCTCACACAGTACGGCAAGGTTTGCTGCAATCTGCAAACTGATGTTCAATATTGTACCAACCCGTGCCAGATCCGTCGCAGCAAGTTTCCATGGCTCGTTCTCAGCAAGGTATTTGTTGCCCGTTCGGGCCAGGTCAATGAGCAGGGCTGTGGCTTCGCGGAAGCGGTAACCTTCTATCGCCTCGGCGATCTGTCGTGGAAATTCTGCCAACGCCGCAATGGTAGCATGATCAACGGCAGTGAGGTTGCCCCTAGCCGGCACACAATTGTCAAAGTGTTTCTGAGTAAGTACCAGTGCCCGGTTGACAAAATTTCCAAAGATGGCAACCAATTCATTGTTATTCTTGGATTGGAAGTCCTTCCAGGTAAACTCGCTGTCCTTCGACTCTGGCATGATGGTCAGCAGGGTATAGCGAAGCACATCTTCCTTCCCGGGGAACTCCCTCAGGAAGTCGTGCATTTCGATCGACCACCCCCGGCTTGTCGACATCTTGTCGCCTTCCAAATTGAGAAATTCGTTCGCAGGTACATTGTCAGGTAAAATATATTGACCACTTGCGTGCAGCATCACAGGAAAAATGATGCAGTGGAACACAATGTTGTCCTTGCCGATAAAGTGAACCAACTTGGAGTCACCCGACTGCCAGTACTTTTTCCAGTCATCAGGATTGACAGCACCAAAATCAGACTGCGGTGTTGAGAACACCTTCTTGCCCGAACTCAGTTCTTCAAAGAGAGCGCGGGTTGCGGAGATGTATCCGATAGGCGCATCAAACCAGACATAGAGCACTTTGCCATCGGTATTGGGCAACGGCACCTTAATTCCCCAATCGAGGTCACGCGTCATGGCCCTTGGCAAAAGTCCGGCGTCGATCCATGATTTACACTGACCATAGACACTGGGTTTCCAGTCATCGGCATGGGACTTCAGTATCCATTCCCGAAGCCAGGGCTCATAGTTCTGCAGCGGCAGGTACCAATGCTTCGTCGGGCGAAGTTCAGGAGCACTGCCCGACAATGTCGATCGGGGATTAATCAGCTCATTAGGACTGAGTGTTGATCCGCACTTCTCGCATTGATCTCCATATGCATTGGGATGACCACATCGGGGGCAGGTACCAACGATGTAACGATCGGCAAGGAAAACGCCGGCCTGGCTATCAAAGTATTGTTCTGTGACCTGTTCGGTAAGGAGTCCCTTATTGTAGAGTGTGAGGAAGAATTCTTGCGAAGTCTTATGGTGGATGGGCTCACTGGTCCGATGATATACATCGAAAGAAATGCCCAGTTGATACAAACAATCCCGGATCAGCGCATGGTATTTATCGATGATCGCCTTGGAAGTAGTTCCCTCCTTTAGCGCCTGGTTGGGGATGGCTGTTCCGTGTTCGTCACTTCCACAGACAAAAACCACGTTTTTTTTCAAAAGACGTAAAAACCTTACATAGACATCTGCAGGAATATAGGCCCCGGCCAGGTGACCAATGTGCTTGGGTCCATTCGCATAAGGAAGGGCCGCCGTGACGGTATAGCGGGCTATTTTATGGTTGCTATGGTCAGTGCTCAAAGACAAAATCAGTTAGAGACCCATTGGTTCAAAGGTCAAATTTGGCAAAAGTTTTCGTTAGGATTTCATTATCAGGCAAAAAGGGGTGCGGATTACACAAGAAGTTCAATCGCCACACCCCTCCCGACAGTTCGCGATCAGCTGGCTGACTGCCCGCTGCGATTCAATGTCGGCGATTACATTACCTGCATGGTTACTTGTTCAATGGACACCCGGGGATGTTCAGGCATTGCCTGTTGATTCGCTGGCCAATGCTTTTCTTTCCTTTTCCTGTCGGGCAATCTCCTCCGTCCGACGTTCATTTCCCCTGGGCATTGTATCAGGGAATTGCACGATAAACTCCGTGTACTTTTCATCGGTGGAAATGAGGTTGATTTCACCGCCTAGTTTTTCGGTAGCCAATTTTGCCAGATAAAGGCCAATACCCCCGGTGTCCGAACGTTCAGAAGCTCTGACAAACATCTGGAATATCTTCTGCCGGTTCATCTTGGCAATGCCTACCCCGTTGTCCATGACACGTGCTGTCACCCTGCCGTTTTCGGTACCAATAACGATCCTCACAAAGGAATCTACGCGTTCGGAGTCATTGTAATACTTTACCGCATTGTCAATAAGGTTTTCAAGAATGAGCCGCACCATGTCCTTGTCTGATATGAGGTGTATGTCGTGTGCCACCTCATAGTCAATCTTGATTTTGGTCGGTATGCCCTTCTTGACCTCAAGGGTAAGGATTTCTTGAATGATTGGCTCAAAGTGGATGAGCTCGGGCTTGAGTTCGGCGTGATTGATCCTGTTGACGATCAGCAGACGTGTAAGGATCATGTTAAGTTTCTCCGCTGTAAGATCCAGCTTACCCAGGTACCCCAAGGCTTTCTCATCCTTTACATCCATAATGGCCAGATTGACCATGCCTTTCAGGCTGGCCAGAGGACCACGTATATCGTGAGAGGTTTTGTAGATAAAATTGTCGAGTTCATCGTTGACCTTGACAAGGGACTCATTGCTGTCGACCAGTTCCTTGGTTTTTTGTTCCACCAGGTGATCGAGGAACTTGTTATGATCCTCGATAATCTGCTTGGCAGAGGCCAATTCCGCGTTTACTGCCTTGATTTCCCGATAGTTACGGTAGATAACGATCCCCAGTGTGGTCGTTAGAACCACAACGATGAGGAGCAGGACAGTGACTGCCTGCTGCTGTTTTATGATGCGTTCATTAAGCGCCAGCACCTCATCCTTTGCGGCGATAATGGCAAGATTTTCCCGTTGTGCGTACTGTGTCTGGACGCGGGTGAGGTTTTTGATGACGTCGGTGCTGAAGATGCTGTCGGTCACCTCGTTCACTTTTTGCAAGAACGTGTTAGCTCTTTGATAGTCGCTGGAGGCGGAATAATAATCAGCCTCCAGTTGGTAATACGTCTTCAGTATCTCGCGATAGGCTTCCTTTTCGGGCATCTTTTCGGCGAGGTCGAGGTACTCGCGGGCGATGCCGTGATTGCGCTGGACAAGAGCGATTTTGGCAAGCCTTAGAAGGTTCTCCATGATGAACCGGCTGTCCTTCTCCTTGACCGAAAGTTCATATGATCTGCGGTAATGCGCATTCGCTTCCCCGAAATAATTCTGCTCGTAAAACGCGTTGCCGAGACCAAACTCAGCTTGCATGATCGTTTCATCGTCACAATCAACTCCACATAGGTCAAGCGCTTCTTCAAATGAACTCCGTGCAGCCTCAAACTTGCTTGTTTCATTATATGATAATCCGATATTGACCAGAGTTATTACTATATCTGGCTTTGCTTCAAGAATTCGATAAACCTCCAATGCCCTTAGGGAGTATTCTACGGAAAGGTCAAAACTTCCCATTTTGTAATATGTAAGCCCGATGTTATGAAAGGCCATACCGATGTTTTTCTGACTTCCCTCCTTTTCCCTCAATAGCAACGACTGGAAATGGTATTCCAACGCCTTATCGTACTCAGCCCTAAAAGTGTGTGTCAACGCCAGGGTATTCAGGATTCGGGCAAGCTCACCGTCATAGCCTTGCCTGGCAGCAATAGGACGTATTTTCTCCAGGATAGCAATGCACTCTTCAAGCTTGTGAACCCTCCTTAGAAGTTGGCCGGTGAGCCTGCCGGACTGCACAATGGACATGCTATCGAGTCCATTCTTCAACGCGTATGCATGGGCCATCTGGGCGAATTCCAATGCCTCATAGTTGTCTCCGTCAAAGAGCTCATAGGCAAGCTCCCAAAGTACTTTGTATCTGTTCCTGTCACCATGTTCCTTCAGCTCAATCCGGAGGGAATCAATTTTCTTCTGGTCCTGAGCCGATGCGGGAGCGACGCAGGCCAGGACAAGGCACCACAGGGTCAAATAAAAGGTAGTCTTTTGGTACACGGGTGATTTTCGTCAAAACATTACATCGTACAGGTTTACCCTCGTTCGCAATCTTTGCGCGTTCATTTTTAACACAGCAAGAAGAATAAATCAAACCAAAAAACAAAACCAAAACCCAAATCAAAACCAAAATGAAAAAGTTCATCTACATCGCCATTCTCTTTATCGTCACTGCCATGAGCATGACCGCATGCACCGAACAGGAAATCAAGCCGCGTGATGGAGGAACTGGTGGCTCCAATGGTATGGATCCTAAAGGTTAATATGGTTGTTGCTGGTTAACTCAAAACAAAATCAAATGAAAACAAGAATCATCATCGCACTTATCGCCTGCAGCATCCTGGTATCCTTTGGCGCAACGAAAATTGCAAAGGCTCCAGCAAAAAACGCAACGGCCAACCACACAGCATCCAATGCCCCCATTGGTGGCCTGGTAGCTGAAGATAAGTAGGCACCCAGCTTTTAATTGCCCCATCCCTAAGTTCCTGCTTGGGGTGGGGTTTTTTTGCCTATTGGCT
>JAEUUD010000107.1 GCA_016787625.1 Cyclobacteriaceae bacterium | reverse complement strand
GTAACGGTCTTGTCCCTGAAATCCATCATAAGGGTTCCTTCCAACACAACAAAAAGCTCATCTTCCCCGTCATGTTTGTGCCAAACAAATTCACCTTCGAGTTTGGCGAGCTTTACGTAATTCTGATTCAGCTCTGCAACAATGTACGGGTGCCAGTGTTCGCTGAACTTAGAGAACTTGTCTTTCAGATTAATGGTGTTCATAGCTGCTTGTAGTCTGGTAGTTTAGGACGGTTGGCGATGCCCGTGCGAATCACCTTCAATATCCGTTCACGTTCCTGGCCAACGAGGGTAAGTCTGGGGGCACGGACGAACTCGGAGCCGAGCCCTGCTTCGGCTTCAGCCAATTTGATGTATTGAACCAGCTTGGCATGAATATCAAGATCCAACAGTGGCATGAACCAACGGTATATCTTACGGGCCTCTTCAATTTTTCCAGCCTTCACAAGACGATAGATAGCGACAGTTTCAGCAGGAAAAGCACAGACAAGGCCAGCGACCCAACCTACGGCACCCATCAGCAGGCTTTCCATGGCCAATGGGTCCACGCCAGTGAGGATCTTGAAACGATCGCCAAACCGGTTGATCATTCTTGTCACATTGCTGACATCGCGTGTTGACTCCTTCACGGCCTGGATGGTAGGAAATGCAGCCAGTTCTTCAAACATATCCAGGGTCACTTCCACTTTATAGTCAACCGGATTGTTATATACCATGATCGGCAGGGGCGTTGATGTCGCGACCGCTTTGTAGAATTCTACCGTTTCGCGATGATCTGACTTGTATCGCATCGGCGGAAGCATCATTAAACCTTTTGCACCAAGCTTCTCAGCAGTGATTGCCAGTTGCACAGCATCCCGCGTGCTTCCCTCAGCGATATTCAGAACAACAGGGACCTTGCCGGCCACCTGTTCCACTGTGTACTTGACCAATCCAAACTTTTCGTCATTGCTGAGCACGCTGGACTCACCCAGGGTACCTCCGAGTACGACACCTTCCACACCCGCATCAAGCTGCGCTTTCAGGTTCTTGGAAAAAAGGGAGTAATCCAACTTGTCATCCGCGGTGAACTTGGTTGTCAGCGCGGGATATACACCATTCCACATACGTTGTTGTTTTTTCTCAAAGGTAATGACTCCCAAACGTTGCCTATTCGCAGAAAATAGTCAGTTCTTATACTATTTTGACATATATTCGATAAAGTGATTAGAAAGAGTGGCTAAAATAGCGTCAAAACGGATAGTCGCCTTTAATGTTCCCAAAACGGAGCATGAGGTGGTAAGGCTCCAGTTGGACGATGAGCCTTTTTTTTATGATCAGCTGCATCAGCATCCGGAAATTCAGATCATGCTTATCGAATCTGGTGAAGGAACCCTCATTGCCGGGGATTATGTGGGGCGCTTCAGTCCCGGGGATGTCTTTGCATTGGGGAGTGGCCAACCCCATGTATTCCGTTGTGACAATGCATACTATCAAAAACGATCTGCGCTAAGGGCGCGGAGCATTTCCCTCTATTTCGACTCATCGTATTTCGGCCAGACACTGTGGGACTCGAATGACCTGGCCAGCGTACGCGAATTCTCTGAATCAGTCAAACAGGGATTTCAATACACCAAAGGAACGGCGGAACGTGCGGCAGAACTGATTCGGTTAATGGCCAAACAAAAGGGATTATCAAGAATCAGCACGTTTTTTCTACTGCTGAACCTGCTGACGGATATACAAGGGAGGAAAAAACTTTCCCTTCTCCCCGGCAGGTTGCTTGCTCACGAAGAGGGAAGGATGAACGCCATTGTTGAATTCACTTTTCGTGAAAGCCGCAGGAAAATTTATTTGACAGAAGTTGCCCAGATTGCCAACCTATCTGTAGAGGCCTTTTGCCGTTATTTCAAACTGCACACACGAAAGACATACATCAATTTTCTCAATGCCGTCAGGATCAGCAACGCTTGCCAGTTGCTTATCCATCGTGACTTCTCCGTTGAGCAGGTTTGCTATCAATCCGGGTTCAGCAACGTCTCCAACTTCAACAGGATATTCAAGAAAACGACCGGAAAGACACCTTTGGCCTTCCGGGGGCTGGTTCAATGATGCCTTAGGCTGCGGGTTGCCTTTGCCCTCGGGATTTTGTAAACTTTGTAGACATCAAACCCGCTTCTATGAATGTAATCACAAGAATTGAAGATTGGGGAAATTCGCATCGCCCCGGCTTCCTGGACATTTTCAGAATTATTCTGGGCATTTACATCACCTACAAAGGCGCCGTATTTGCAAGCAACATTGAGTCACTGGAGCTCAGTGTTGAGGGCCTCACCATGTTGTTTACAGGGGTGGTCCTGGCGCACTATGTCATCTTCGCCCACTTGTTGTGCGGTCCGCTGATTGTCTTTGGTCTGTTGACCAGAATCATGTGCCTTGTGCAGTTACCCATCCTGCTTGGTGCCGTGTTTCTGATCAATGCGCCCAAGGGATTCAGTCTGGAAATGGAGATCTCACTCCTGGTGCTCGCCGGCCTCATCATCTTCATGATATTTGGCGCCGGTAAATTCTCCATCGACGAAAAGCGTCGTCAGGAGAAGCTCATGACCCAGGGTAAGGGCACTGCCTGAGTCAGGCGCGCTTGAGTTCAAAGATGGTAATCTCGGGCGGTATCCCTACCCGACCTGGATAGCCAATGTAGCCGAAGCCGCGGTTAACGTACAGGTATTGATCTCCTTCCCTGTGAAGGTCAGACCATTGCTTGTAAACATATTGCACCGGGCTCCATTTAAATCCAGGTATTTCGACACCAAACTGGAATCCATGGGTGT
Organism: Cyclobacteriaceae bacterium; assembly: GCA_016787625.1. Classification (GTDB taxonomy): domain Bacteria; phylum Bacteroidota; class Bacteroidia; order Cytophagales; family Cyclobacteriaceae; genus ELB16-189. The sequence continues at coordinate 6,645 of JAEUUD010000107.1, read as the reverse complement.
GACCAGCAAACATCATGTCGATGTCGGGAAATTCAGGCCTGACCTGTGCATCCCAATGAGTTGGGTCATGTGACAGGAGCAGTTTTACAGCAGCTTCATTCGTACCCTGGTGAGCGAGATTCAGTTTGCCATACCTTGAAAACCTCACACCCCAGTTCTCGTTGCCGAGGATGGCGATCTTCTCTCCTCCTTGTTCAATCATGCGGTGCTCATTGAGCAGGATGTCATATCCCATGTTTTTGTGTACCTGCACCAGGTCCCTGAAATTCGCTGACTTCTCTTCCTGTGAACTCCATTTCTTGTAGTCGCCGTAATCATGATTTCCGGTGATGGAAAACACACCCAGTGGTGCCTTCAATTTTTCAAACACCGGAACATAGTCACGCACTTCCGAAGTCTGGTTGTTGACGAGATCGCCGGTAAAGAAGATCATGTCGGGTTTTTCCTTCAGCAACATATCCACACCGCCCTTGACAGCCACTTTATTCCAGAAACTTCCCGAATGGATGTCGGATATCTGTCCGATACGTATACCGTCAAAAGATTTCGGCAGGTTCTTTAAATTCACAACGACACGGCGTATCCGGTAATCGTGAGCTCCGGAGATAATGCCATAGGCAAAGGCGCCTAACGGAAGGGCCGTCGTTGCCACAGCAACTTTTGAAAGAAACTCGGACCTCGGTATCACTGTTCCGGGAAGTGATTCGCTGCTGCCGCTAAAATAACTCCACACAAACCGGACACCGCGATACAAGTCTTCCGTGAAAAGCACCAGGATACCCAGCACCTTTGAAAAGTAAGTGGCCACTATCCCCGTGATGACAAAATTTCTTGTACTTGCACTGATGGAATAGGGATTGCCAAAGTTCCACCAGATGATGGCTGCAAATGAAAGCACCGTTGGAATCCAGAATCCAAAGCGGAGGGTATTTTTCCAGACTGGAGACCAGTGCTTGCTGGCATTCAACACACCCTGAAAGAAGTAATAGTCAATCAGAAGAAAGACCAGGAGGAAGATTAAAAGTGTCATCATTTTGCGCATAAAAGAAGAAAGCCGCCCTGTTCAACAAGACGGCTTTCTTTCCATTTTATTCTACAACCACCGGGCTGGGTACCGGATTTACGCTCACTTTGAATATTTTTTCTTTGAGCTTTGCCATGATCAGGTAAAGCACAGGAACGAGGATCAGGGTGAGGAAGGTACCGAAAATCAACCCAAAGATCATCGTCCACGACAGTGGTCCCCAGAACACCACGTTGTCTCCTCCAAAATAAATATGAGGATTGAGCTCGGTGAACATTTTGACAAAGTCAATGTTAAGACCAACCGCCAGCGGAATCAGACCCAGGGTCGCCGCAAGGGCAGTAAGAATAACAGGTGTCATTCTGGTCATAGATGCCTCAGCGATCGCAGCACGGATTTCCATCCCTTGTGAGCGAAGAAGATCCGTGAACTCAACGAGCAGGATTCCATTTCGTACCACAACACCGATCAGGGCCATCACGCCTACTCCTACCATGAGGATGGATATCTCCATCTTGAAAAGTGAGAAACCAATCAATACTCCAATGATGCTGAAGAGAATCTCAGACAGAATGATCACCGGCTTGCTGATCGAATTGAACAGGGTGACCAGGATCATAAAGATCATGAAGAACGCGATGCCGAATGCGATCAGAAGGAACTGCAAGGTTTCTGCCTGATCTTCCTGCTCACCAGTCATGGCGATGGTTACTCCTTCTGGCGTAGGAAACTCCTTAACCAGTTCGTTGATCTCTGCAACAATCTGGTTGGCATTGTATCCCACCAGCACGTTGGACTGAAGTGTAATCACACGCTTCTGGTCAATCCGCTTGATACCGCCGTAACTGTTGGTGTATTCAACCTTTGCGATGGCCGATAAGGGAACCTGACGTACCGCACCTCCCATGGCCATGTCGCGGTAGGTGATCGGAAGGTTCATCAATTGATTGACATCATTTCGTTGAGTCTCTTTGATGCGGAGCTCAATAGGATAGTCATCATTCTCATCACGGAACCTGGATACTTCGCGTCCATAGACCGCTGTACCAAGGGCGCCGCCGATGGACATCGTAGATATCCCTTCACGGTTTGCCTTCTCACGGTCAATGCTGATCAGAATTTCCGGTTTATCGGCCTGAAAGTCTGACTTGAGCTCCTCCACTCCGGGAATCGCCGCCGCATCGAGATAGCGCTTCAGCTTACCGGCCGAATTCACCAGCATGTTAAAGTCATCGGCCGCAATCTCAATGTTGATGGCTTTTCCGGTAGGCGGCCCGTTGGCCTCCTTATCAACAGAGATTTCTGCGCCTCGAATTCCCTTTACCGCTTCCCTGATCTTCGTCATATAGGTGGAAGTGGATTGTCCCTGGCGTTCGGAGAACTTGGAAAATGCGATGGTGACTTTACCGAGGTGGGGCGTTGCCTGTGTGCCCGCATCAAAAGGATTTTCACTTGCGCCGATGGCCACGTTGCCGATGATGGACTGCACCGCCGGGTTGTTGTCACCGACCACTTTCCTGATTCGCTCCTCAACGATTTGCGTGATCGAATCCGTTACACGTTGATCAGTGCCGATGGGCATCCGGATATATGTGAAAATGAAATTCGGATCACCATTGGGGAAGAAACCAACCGGTGGCTGTCGTACTGCCGTGAAGATGATTGAAAAGAAAAAGAGCCCGATCACACCAACAACGACCCAGATGGGGCGGTAGCGCACGAGGGTCCATGCTACGACATTCTTGTAGGCCCTCTGAACGCGAGGCCAAAAATCAGTCTGGAAATGGGAGATGACCTGAACAAGCCAAAAATGATAGATGGCATACACGGCGAAACTGAACACCATGAAGTTGCCGAAGCCGTACAAACCAATCAGGTAAGAGACCAGCGCCACAGAGCCCATGATAACCGCCGTCATCTTGAAGCCGCGCGTGATCTTGCTTTTCTTTTCGTGATCGTGATCGTGTACCGTCATAAACTCAGCAGCAAATACCGGGTTCATGATGTAGGCAACGAGCAATGATGCCAGCAAAGCGATGATGAGGGTAATGGGCAGATACTTCATAAAGCTTCCAATCACACCAGGCCAAAACGCCAACGGAATGAACGGCGCCAACACCACCAGCGTGCCGGACAACACCGGAAGAAATACTTCGCCTGCCGCTATTTTTGCAGCCTTGCGTATCGGAACTTTTCCATTATCGAAAACACGGTGTGTATTTTCAATAACCACGATGGCATCGTCCACCACAATCCCAAGAGCGAGAAGGAAGGAGAACAGCGTCATCATATTGAAGCTGAAGCCGATCATCGGGAAAACGAGGAAGGCGATGAAGCTTGACAGTGGAACAGACAATGCAACAAAGAATGCGTTGACTGCTCCCATGAAGAACATAAGAATGATCGTCACGAGCACAAAACCAATGATGATGGTATTGATCAGGTCATGAAGGGTTGTACGGGTCTGGTCTGACTGGTCGCCTGTGATGGTAATGGTTGCACCGGGCGGAAGGACACGCGCCTGAAAGTCATCGCGGATGGCAAATATTTTGTCGGAAGCATCAATCAGGTTGGTGCCTCCTCTTTTAATAACGTTCAGTGTAATAACGTTTCTGCCGTCCAGCCTCGCAAAGCTCTCCTGCTCCTTGTGGGTGTCTATCACTTCAGCAACGTCTTTAAGGTAAACCTTGCCTCCGCGAATGGATCCTACCACTGTATTTCCCATTTCTTCGGCATTGGCATATTCGCCGCTTACATTGAGCGACCGCTTCATGCCGCCGACCGACAGCTGACCGCCAGGAACGATGACGTTTTCGTACGAGATGGATGACGCTATGTCATCAAGACTAACACCGGCAAGCGCTGCGCGATAGAGGTCCACGTTGATTTGTATCTCGCGGTCAAGCGCCCCGATGATATCCACCCTTCGGATTTCCGTGACCGATTCAATTTTGTCCTGCAAATCTTCAGCGTATTTCTTAAGGGTCTGCAGATCCAGGTCACCTGAAAGGTTGACGTTCATAATCGGCACTTCCGAAATGTCAATTTCGATGACCTGCGGATCATCCTTCAGGTCCGTGGGTAGATCCGTCTTGGCCTTATCGACTGCATCCTTGACGTCCTGTTTGGCCTTTCGTACATCCACATCGGTATCGAACTCAATGATCACGTTGGAAAAATTCTGAACGGAATTGCTCGTGATCTTCTTCACGCCTGAAATCGATTTCATCTGTTTCTCCAACTGCTTGGAGATCAAATTCTCTATGTCAGTGGGTGAAGCACCCTGGTAAACCGTAGCCACATAAATCTGGGGAAACACGACTTCAGGAAAATTTTCCTTGTCGAGAACGAGGTAGGCCACGATGCCGGCAACGGTAATAAACACCGTAGCCACATATATGCTCATCTTATTGTCAATCGCCCAACTGGTGGGGCCGAATTCTTTTTCTATGTCTTGCATAACCGCTTTAATTGCTGTGTGAGGAGGTCAACTACACGTTTTTTGGTCATCAGAAGATTACAGGTTCTCCATCTTCAAGTCCCTGGAAGCCAACGGTGATCAGCTTGTCTCCGCCTGCCAGGCCGGATTTCACCTCGGCCATATTTCCGTAAATGCCGCCGATGATAACCACACGGCGCTTTGCCACGAAGGTCTCGCCTGCCTTCTCCGCGATATACACCACCTTCTCTCCATTGATCTCCTGAACAATATTGATGGGTACCGTGATGGCATTGGGTACGGTCTTGAAAACAATCTTGACATTACCCGTCATGTTGGGTCGGAGATTGTCTGTCTTGGAAGAAATGGCAACCTCTACCGGGAACGTTCTTGAAAGCTGATTGATCGTTCTGCCGACGAAAGTAACTTTAGCGTCAATGTTTTCATTGATATCCGGGAAAGAGAGGTTCGCATTGTTTCCTTTCTTGATGGACGTCACATACGCCTCAGATACATTGGCTTTCAACTTCAGCTTGTCGCTGCTCACCACACGGAATGCCGGAGCGCCGGGTGCTGCATTTTGCCCGATCTTGATATCCACCTCATCCACAGAACCGTCAATGGGTGACTTGATCTTGCACATATCAAGTTGCTCATTGAGTGTGGCAAGCTTTTTCTCCAGTCCTTCCTTGTTGGTTTTTGTCTGAAGATAGGCAACCTCAGTCCCGATCTTCTGATCCCAGAGATTCTTCTGACGCTCATACACCGTGGTAGCCATTTCAAGGCTTGACTTCACCTCATCGATGCTTTTCAAGGTGATGGTGTTGTCGATCTGAGCAAGCGTCTCGCCTTTTTTCACGACAGAGCCTTCAACCACCAATACGCGGGTAATGATTCCCATGGTTCTTGCACTGACGAGGATGTTGTCGACAGCTTCAACAGAACCTTGTGTCTGGAAGTAGAAGTCGAAAGGCGCAGCCTTGAGTTCAGCAACATTCACCTCGGCCATTTTTGCAGGAGCAGGTGCCGTCGGCGTTGTGGTGCCGGTTTCAAGTTCCAGCTTTTTGATTTCGTCATCAAGTTTAGCGCGTTGCTCCTTGAGGGTTTCAAGTTGCGTTTTTTTGTCTGCTGTCGTTGCACTGCAGCCTGCGAGGAAGCCAGCGATCACCACAACAGAAAGCAAAGGGAAGTAGAGGTTTGTTTTCATCGGAGTTCTTATTTACCGGATTTGATTAGACTATTGTTTTCGTAAGTTGAAGGAAGCAGTTTGCCATACGCCTTGTCGAGATCGACCTTGGCAACCATGGCATCAAAAAGTGCTGAGTAATAATTCGTTTGTGCCTGACGGAGGGCGTCTTCCGCATCGGTCACTTCAAGGTTTGATCCAACACCCTGCTCATATTTGATTTTGGTTACCCGCGCCACGTTGCTCGCCAGATCCTGATTTTCCTTTTGCGAGGTCAGTGTGTTCAGGGCGTTTTCAAAGCTTAAAGAAGCACGGCTGATATCGAGGTCAATGGAGTTCTTCAGATTGATAAAGTTGTTGTCGATCTGGAGAAGCTTTAGTTTCTCCTGCTGGACCCTCGCGGTTCTGGAGAGACCGGTGAAAATGGGGATGTTCAGGCTTACTCCCACCTGAGAGAACTGATACCACTTGTCAGGGCCGAGGCCGCCTGCGTCACGGATGCCGGAATTGGTCGAGAACAACCCACCGATCGTCGGTGACTGTGTCGAATAGCCCAGGCTTCCGAAAGCGGAAATCACCGGAAAAGCTTCTGCATACTGGTTCCTCACATTGAGGCGCTGGAGGCGTTGGTTCACTTCAAGCACCTTGTAGTCAGGGCGGTTCTTGTAGTCCCAGCCGTCCTTGTAGCTATCGAGGTTTTTGTCAACCTGAACATCCTGAATATTGCCAGCGACAGCGATGGGTTGATCCATCGGATAATTCATCTGGAATTTCAGGAGCTGAAGGCCAATTTCGTTGAGGTTATAAAACTTGACGCTTTCGGTCTTCAGGTTGTTGAGCGTTACACGCACACGGTCAACGTCGATGCGCTCGGCAAGACCGTTGTTGTTCAAAGCCACCGTATTGCGCAGCAACGAATCGACACGGGCGATGTTACTGTTGAAAAGGTCGAGACGCTCGCGATTGATCAACACGGCGTAATAGGCCTTGGTTACG
>JAEUUD010000106.1 GCA_016787625.1 Cyclobacteriaceae bacterium | reverse complement strand
AATGGTAGTTTCGTCTGCGCGGTTGTTGGGCATAAAATTTCTGCCTGCAATAAGCTTTATGCCATAGAATGGAATAAAGCGCGCATCGACCGTATATTCCTCCATCATGAAGGTTTCGCTCCGGTCGTTTCGTTTAAGGAACCCGCCACGAGCTCCGATCACCTCATGGCTAAACGTATAATCCATTATGGAAGAATTGGATGAAAGTTGGCCTTCAAAATGCTTCACTTGTAACCTTATCAGTGAATCCTGGTGAAATGGCAAATCAATAACCACCACCTGATCCTTTTTCAAGCCGATGTCGAAATTTAAAACGTGGGCTATCTGCAGGTAAACCGAAAACGCCCAAATGATCAAGGCCATAGCAGCACCATATTGAAATACAGTGAGCACGTGAATGAATCTAAAATTGCTCTTTGCCAAACGCTTTTCGCCAAACAGCACCTTAGGACTGACGTTCAACGTTGCGATGGCCGGATAAATCCCGGTGACTATTATTCCTGACAAAATCGCGCAACCGATGAGCAGTTTGACCGTCAAAGAAATGTTACTCCAAGAGACCACGTAGAATCCAAAATATACCTGTGTAGGAGTTCGGATCAATTGAATCAGGGTAATGGCTGCCAGAAGCGCAACCCCATTCACGAGCATTGCCTCAATAATAAACTGCCGCATAAAGTCAACAGCACTGGCACCCACCGCTTTTCGGGCCGCCAATTCCTTCATTCGCTTTTGATTGGCGGAAAGGGTCATACTCATGTAATTCACCCAAGCCATCAACAACACCGAAATGGAAATCAGACCAAGTACTGAAAGTAAATACTTTGATTTTGGCACATAACTATCTAACGCATGCGTATTGAAGGCAAGCTCTTTCAAGGGCTGAAGGTGAGCTTCGTATGTTGCTGGCCCAAAAGTTCTGTCAAGCGTGCCTGTAAAGTTTCTTTTAACATACGTGTTTAACGTGCTATCAAAAGCTGCCACTGAACTATTCCCTTGTAGCTTATAATAGCCATGGGTCCACGCCTGAGAGTCCGGCTGGCGGAGGTACTTTTCGATAGTCAATGAAGAAATGAGCACATCAAAAACCAGGTGAGTGTTTGACGGAAGATCTTCAAACACACCGGTTACCCGAAGCGAAATGGTATCGTTAAGGTACAACACTTCACCAAGCGGCTCGTGTGCTCCAAAATATTTCCTTGCCATGCTTTTAGAAACCACTACTGAATTGGATTCAGACAAGACCGTACGCGGGTTCCCTACAAACAATGGAAAGGAGAAAAAATCAAAAAAATTCGAATCTGCATAAGCAATCCTCGTCTCCATAAAAGAAGATCGCTGGTTTTCCTTATTTGTGTAAGAAATGAAAAGCTGGCGCCCGTGAGGCAAGGAGCCTTCTACAAAGTTATCTTGCTTAACAATCCGTGTATATTCTTCAATTTCTTTGAAATCACTCGCTGCCCTTCTTATTATTTCGGGATTAAGCGCTCCGGCAATGGCTGGGCCATCTGCAAATTTTCCAAGCACATACAAACGGTAAATACGTTCGTAGTCTCTGTGAAACTGGTCACTCTTTAACTCATGCTGCGAATAGTTCCAAAGAACCATAAACGATGCAAACCCCACCGCCAATCCCGCCACATTAATAAATGTGAAGAATGGGTTTCTTGCCAGCAGGCGAAGGGCGAGTGTGAGGTAGGAAGTCAGCATTCTCCCATAGGGTTAAAAAGGTACATTGAAATAATGGCATCAAGCCAGGCAAGGAAGCCTGCCAATCGGATACCAGTCAATAAAATAGCGAAATCCGGTTCCTATACCCAATTGTACCCTGTAGGTGTTTCAAATCGGAACATAGGGTTGTTCCGGTTTGAAACTATGGTCGCATGCGGTAATTTGTGCACACGGATGAATTTTGGAGTCCACAGAAAACTGTATTCAAGACCGGCACTATGAATCCATACGTCCGGGCAGATCTCACTCATTTCATAGGTAACCTTGTCATTGCTTTTCAGCCTATTGCAAAGGCCGAAGACATCAACCTGTCCTTTAGCCAGTCTACCAAGTCTTGGTTCGCGGTTTTTCGTCCGGACCTGCTGACCGCCGACCTGGCATTGATCCTTTCCAAAGTGATAGAATTCACGCCGGAACAGGAACGAATCCAGGTCACTCTCGCGGCTGCGAACAAAGAGAAATGTCACATCATTATCCGCAACACCGGAATCAATCTTGAGCGAAATAAAGAGATAACCAATCAATGTCGCCTGCCTGTTATGGTTACCGGCACCAGCAAGGAGACCCGCTTTGTACTGGAAATCGATATGTACGAGGAACCTTCACATGCCTCGCCCGACACTTCAAGAATAAGCACGGCTAACTATATCCCCGCCTATTACAAGGAGATTCGAGACCGCTTGCGCTCGCATTTTACCAAGACTGAAAACCTGGTCGCCACCCTATCGAAAAGCAATCCCCGGGAAGCTGCTTTTATCGAAAAAGTCAATGCCCTAATCATTTCCAACCTGGAGAATAACCAGTTCGACACCAACTTCCTTAGTGAGGCCATGAATATGAGCAGGACCCAGCTTTTCAGGCGGTTGAAACCCATCATTCGTCAATCGCCAGGGAGCTACATCAGGACCATTAAGCTGCAGAAAGCCAAAGAACTCTTTGAGACCACGGATATGAGAATCAGCGAGGTTGCGTACAGGACTGGCTTTGAGACCGCTTCTCACTTTACGAAGGTGTTTACAAAGCAGTATGGAGTCAAGCCATCCCTTTTTTGTCAAAAGAAGGCAAATGCAACAAATGAATGATCAAATGCAACATCTGCGATAATGGAGGACAGTAGCCACAACTACATTTGATTAACAATTCGGCGGAGAAAGTAATCTGAACGGCGTAACGGCCAGTCAAGAATCGACAGGAGTGTCAACTAACGGATCTTAGCAATGAGTGAAGCAAAGAAGAACAAGGAGTTTATCGTAAGCTACGTTAACTCATTTTCCTCGAAGAAGAAGACGCGACAGCACCTTGAGAAATTCGTTTCTGATGAGGGGCTTATTGAGCACATCCTCTTTTTTGATGCGGCTTTCCCGGAATATGAATTTATAATTGACGAGATCATTGCGGAGGGTAATCGGGTAATCATGAGGGCCCGGATGAAGGGCAAGCATGAAGGTGAGTTGAACGGTATTCCGCCGACACATAAAAGTATTCTGTTTCCCCTTGTTGTCGGGTATGAAATTGAGAACGGAAAGATCATCAGTCACTGGTTGATCGCCGATCAGACTTTGTTGATGGAGCAATTGGGTATCATTCCACAACCACAACAAGGTTAACGTGAACCAGCTAAAGAAAAATAAGGCCTTCATTCTGGAGTACATCAATGCAATGAGCGGGCAGGAAAAAACCCGCGAGCGGCTTGAAAAGTACAACGCTGATCCAGGACTGATTGAGTATATCATGTTCATTGACTCTGTATTTCCAAAGTACGAAGTGCTGGTGGACGAGATCATGGCGGAAGGAGACCGGGTCATCGTGAGGGCTCGTCTGAAGGGAATGCATGAAGGCGAATTGATGGGATTTGTCCCAACACACAAGGAAATAGAGTATCCCTTTGTTGTGTGTTATGAAATCCGGAATGATAAGATCGTTCACAGCTGGGTCATTGCAGACAACTTGATTCTGGCTGAACGCCTTGGGATGCAGAACGTGCCTGAGAAACGTAAGCCCGGGAACGTTGAAAAATAAAGCAAGTTAAAAGCAACTTTAACCACCAACGAAATATGAAACCATCAGATTCATCGACAAACATCCTCGTTGTAGGCGCAACAGGATTTCTTGGAATGGAAATCTGCCGTCGGCTGACAGCTGCAGGCAGGCCAACAAGAGGCCTGGTGCGCAAAACATCTGCTGCGGAAAAAACAAACGCGTTAAAACAATGGAATGTTCAGTGTGTAGAGGGTGATCTCAAGGACCCGGCGAGCCTGAAAGCCGCATTGCGTGGAATAACCACGGTCATCTCTACCGCATCCGCCACCGTTTCCAGGCAAGATGGCGATTCCCTCCAATCTGTTGACAAGGAAGGTCAGCTTAGCCTGGTAGCAGAAGCCGCTGCAGCCGGCGTGAATCAATTCATTTACATCTCTTTCCCCAACATGCCATTTGGCTTTCCTCTGCAATCCGCCAAGCGCAAGGTGGAAGAACAGATCATGAAGCAGAACTGGAGCTACACCATTCTGCAGCCGACTTTCTTCATGGAGGTGTGGCTTGGCCCCGCTGTAGGGTTCGATTTTGCAAACGCGAAGTCAACCATTTATGGGGAAGGGAAGAAAAAGATCAGCTGGGTTTCACTAACCGACGTTGCTTCCTTTGCCGTAGATGTCGTTGGCAATCCAAGAGCAAAGAATAAAAAAATTGAACTGGGTGGGCCTGAAGGGCTGAGTCCGCTGGAAGTCGTGGCCATCTTCGAGCGCACAAACGGCAGCAAGTTCGAAGTACAACATGTGCCGGCTGAAGTACTGCAATCTCAAAGTGATGCCGCACCCGATGATCTTTCAAAGAGCTTCGCGGGGCTCATGTTGACCTATACCTCCGGACAGGAAGTCCGGATGAATGAAACACTGAAGGAATTTCCAATCAGGCTAAAGGCTGTAACAGACTATGCAGCGCAAGTAAGCAAGTTGAGTAAAGTAAGTATGGCGACTTAGCGAGTCGCCCCAGACGACCGGGAATTACCCATTCTATTTTAGAAAATTTTAAAGCAGGCAAACCTGCTCATGAAAATGTATTGTCTGAACAATTCACACAATCTAAAAACCAACAGGCTCTGCCCGGGTCACCGGTCCAGCGAAAAACAGGAGAAGTGTTCTGATTTGAAACACCATCGTGTTTCATTTTGTGACAAAAGGACTAGCAGAACTTCATCCATTCATGAAACCAAGGCCATACGAGGCACGGCACTCTTCGGCACCTGGTTTGTCCCAAGGCTTATCAGTCTATCGTAAAAAGCTATGAGGACAAAATCATCCATTCTGGAAGGCTACAAATATGCAGTTTTGCTGACGCTGGCCTTTGGACTGTTCTTCTCAGCCAAAATTTTTGCGCAGCCTGACACCTGGACACAAAAAGCTCCGGGTCCCGTGTCGAACGCTCGAATTACATTCACGATTAATGGCAAAGGTTATCTGGGGCGTGGTACGGCTTTCTATGAGTATGATCCGTCAACTGATGCGTGGACGCAAAAGGCGGACTTCCCTGGACTAAACAATAGTGAAATCGCAAGCTTTGCAACGTCGACCAAGGGATATGTCGGGTGCGGGCGAGACCTCTTCGGCGCCTCACTGAACGATTTTTGGGAGTACGATCCGTCCACAGATACCTGGACGCAAATGGCCAACTTTCCCGGAGGGATCAGGTATTCACCTGTTGGGTTTGCCATTTCTGATAAGGGCTACATTGGTTTTGGCTACGATGGCAATTACCTGGCCGACCTCTGGGAGTATACTCCGGCAACGAACAGTTGGACCCAGATGGCAGACCTCACCGGCGATGGACGGGAATGGGCATTTGCATTTGTCATCGCCGGGAAAGCATACATAGGCGGCGGAAAGACCTCATTTTCCGGAACGTTCGCCAACGACTTTTGGGAGTTCGACCCAATCACGAACAATTGGACAAGCAGGCAACCATTGCCTTACAGCGGGCGATGGGGAATATGCGCCTTCACAATCAACTCGAAGGGCTTTGTTGTGGGCGGCAATAATGAAGTGGTGTCGTTCGACGATACCTACGAGTACAACCCTTTGACAGACCAGTGGACACCACGTCTAAACTTTCCCATGGATGTCTCGGGCGAGTACTGCTTTTCAATTGGAGTAAAGGGGTATTTAGCAGCCGCCGATCTCTGGGAATACGATCCAGATGGATTACCTACCATCACATCGTTCACGCCTTCCTCAGGCACGATAGGCAGCTTTGTACAAATCTCAGGAACAAACTTCAGTGCGAATCAACTTAACAACACTGTCAAGTTCAATGGCATTCCTGCCAAGGTAATGTTCAGCACTTCTACCTCTCTGACCGTGGTCGTTCCGAACGACGCTACTACAGGAACTATTTCTGTAACGGTTAGCGGGGATGTCGCAACAAGCGCATCCAGTTTTGGAATCATCAGTGATTTTGGTTCGATTCAGTTTTTACCTCCTGTGTCTCATACCGTAGGCAGCGCCAATGGACGCGTGCATGAAACAGATTTTAATGGTGATGGTTTCAAGGACTTTATTGTTATCAATTCATCGTCATCAGTCTTTGTGTTCATGGGTGATGGCTTTGGAGGTTTCACCGCGCAGACACCGATGAGTTTTCCCGGGTTAGCAGTTGACCTTGTGATCAAAGATTTCAACCGGGACAACCGCATCGACATTGCCATACCTAACAATACCACCCAAAATCTAAACATCATGCTGGGAAATGGTGATGGAACATTTACCGCTGGGCCGGTTTATACGCTTGGCTTTGGTCCACAGCGGGCCTCATCGGGAGATTTTAACTCCGACGGGTTCGATGATCTGATGATCACGATGTTCAATGGTTTCAATGTCTTGTTTGGTACCGGAGCCGGAACGTTCATTAACATGACCAACTACCCCATGGGCAATTATCCGGTAGAGGTGACGACCGCGGATTTCAACAATGATGGAAACCTGGATGCCGCTATCAACAACGGTTGGGATACGAATACAAACATCTTTCTGGGAAGCGCCACCGGAACTTTCACTTTCAGTCAGTTTATCTCCAATCCCGGCAGTGGAATGATCATCTCGGAAGACATTAATGGAGATAACAACAAAGACCTTATAACCACGAATGCCGCTGCAGTCACGCTTCTTCTCGGAGTAGGCAATGGCACATTCAGTGCGCCGCAGACTATCGCTACCAGTTCACCGGTCGGGCTCTTTGCACGTGACATTAACGGAGATGACAAACTCGATCTTGCTGTTACCAACAACGCAGCTAATACTTTGAGTCTTTTTCTTAATGATGGCCTTGCCAATTTCACATTGAGAAAAACCCTTTCGACAGTAACTGGTCCAGGGCCGTTTTTGCTCTCGGATTTAAACAGTGATTTCTTGCTTGATCTGGTAAGCTGCAGTTACTCTCAAATGTACCTGACAGTTGCGCTGGGCGTGCTTCCGCCAACAATTACATCTGTAGTGCCATCCTCCGGTCCCATCGGAACAACCGTTACCATCACCGGCACAAACTTCAGCGGCACACCTGCCAACAACACGGTTTACTTCGGTGCTGTCAGGACCGCCGTTACCGCTGCAACGCCAACACAACTTACGGTAACAGTCCCGGTGGGCACAACGTACGAGCCTGTCACGGCTACGGTCAACGGATTGATTGCTTATTCTGTAAAGCCGTTTATAACCACCTTTCCGTCAGACGGAACACTCAGTGCTTGCTCCTTCGATCCTAAATTTGACTTTACTACCGGCTCCCTCCCGCTAGGGACATCTGCGATGGACTTCGACGGGGATGGCAAAGTTGATGTTGCCGTTGGCAATAGGACTTCCCGAACGATAGGAGTTTATCGGAATACAGGTACAATAGGTCAAATCAATGCGAGCACGTTTGACACACCTTTAATACTCGCTACTCCGAATGCTGATCCATACAATATTCAATCCGCTGATGTGGACGGTGACGGACGAATTGATATCGTTGTCACCGTAGCCGGTCTTGGGGTAATCTCCGTTTACCGCAATACCAGTTCTGCAGGTACTTTATCCTTTGACCCCTATGTGAATTTCACGTCAGGTATTGATCCATTAGATGCGGAGACCATCGACATCGACGGTGACGGTAAACCTGAAATCATTGCAGCCAATCGATTCAGTAACTCTGTTTCGGTTTACAGGAATACAACCTCAACGGGAAGCCTGAGTGCTTCTTCCTTCCAGGCCAAAGTCGATTTCGCCGTGGGAACAGAGCCCTATCGCGTAAATGTCGCCGACCTCAATGGAGATCGAAAGCCAGAGCTTGTTGTGTCAAGTTCACTAAGCAACATCATCCACATCTTTGAGAATACATCAACAACAGGCGTCATCAATGCAAGCACATTCGCAACTCCGGTTAGTCTTGTTACCGGCAGCTTTCCACTTGGCATAGCTCTTACCGATATTGACGGCGATGGATTGACAGATGTCGCGGTTGTCAACAACACACCACACACGATATCGGTCTATAGGAATTTGGCTTCCGGCACGATTACATCAGGATCCTTTCAGCCCCCTGTTGATTTCTCGGTGGGCAATGCTCCGGGTGGACTCATCGCCACCGACATTAATGGCGACGGAAAGGTTGATTTGGTGTCAACCAACGCCACAGCGAATATCATTTCTATCCTAACCAACTCATCAACCATTGGAGTTATCAACAGCACTTCCTTCGCTGCCAGCTTTCCCATCACTACGGGAAATTTCCCCGCGGGCATCCAGATTGCCGATCTGGACGGAGACCACAGGCCGGAGCTGATTGTGTCAAACATGAATTCAAATACTTTTTCAGTATACCTCAACGGAGTCGGATTTCCTCCAACCATTACTTCCTTTGCAGCGGCGGGTGGTCTTGCCGGATCCACCGTTACCATTTCAGGAACAAACTTTGACCCTTTTCCAGCCAATAATTTGGTCGAGTTCAACGGAGTCGCCGGCCTCGTCAGTTCGAGTACCTCCACCAGCATCTCCGTTGAGGTTCCTGCACTTGCTACCACCGGCAATATCGCAGTGACCGTAAGATGCAAGACGGCGACCAGCGGAAGCGCGTTTACAGTTTGTACGACACCAAGTGCTCCGGGTGCTGTGGGCGCCAGTACTTGTGGTTCAGGATCAGTAACACTAACGGCCAGCGGTGCCTCTGCAGGTGAATATCGTTGGTATAGTGTTTCCACAGGAGGTACTCCGGAAGCAGGTCAGGTGAATGCGACATTTGCCCCGGTTGTTACAGCTACAACAGATTATTATGTCGCGATTAACACTGGCTTCTGTGAAGGGGCAAGAACGCTTGCGACAGCCACAGTCATCCCCCGTCCCAATCAACCGACGGGATCAAATCCACCACCAGTTTGCTCAGGCACCGCATTAAATCTTACGGTCAGCGGCGCCGCCAACGGTGACTATCGATGGTACGACGGCGTCACCCTCATCGCTGGTCAGGTCAATAGCTCCATGACCATTCCGTCACTGACGACAACGAAGACTTTTGGCGTAACCATCTTTGACGGAGTTTGTGAAAGCATTCCTACATTCATCCTTGCCACTGTTCAGACATGTACTCCGCCGTTGATTGCTCAACAGGTTTCTGCCCCGTTCGTCTCAACGGTTGTACGGATCGACCTAATGACTCTGCTCAGTGATGCTGAAGGCAATCTGGACCTGAATTCGTTTGAGATTGTAGGCAGCTTATCCAGCGGAGCATCCGCGACAGTGGTTGGAGCCGAACTGGTCATTGATTATACCGGGATAGTCTA
>JAEUUD010000105.1 GCA_016787625.1 Cyclobacteriaceae bacterium | reverse complement strand
CGTTGGTTTTGAAGTTGAGGTATTCCGCTTCAGGCACGTTGAAGTAAACCCACATCTCACGGTTGTCTGACATCGTGGTGAGCAAGTCACCTTCGTCCACGAGACTTCCGAGCCGCACCTGGAACCTGTCCATGATGCCGTCAAAAGGTGCTCGTATCTCGGTGAAGCCAAGGTGAACCTGGGCAAGCGCCATTTCAGCTTTAGCCTTGTCGAATTTTGCTTTCGCCAGCGCCAGCTCGTTGGGCGACACCACATTGCTGTCGGCGAGCTGTTTGGTGTTGAGGTATTCGATTTCAGCGAACTTGGCTTCAGCCTGGGCTTTCTGCAGTTCTGCACGGTAGAGGAGCGGCATGATCCGGAACATGAGGTGTCCCTTCTTCACGTTTTTACCTTCATCGACATAGATGTTTTGCAAATAGCCGCGCTCGAGGGCACGCAGTTCGATGTGATTGATGGACCGGATCTGGCAGACATACGTCCGGGTGATCGCGGTATCTCCCTTCAGTGGGAGGGTGACGAGAAATTTGGTTTCAGTTTCCTGCTCTTCCTTTTCGGAGTGGCATCCTGCCAGGCCAATAAGGATAAGCAAGGGTATAAGGGCCGATAACTTGTTCATAAATTTTTTAACTCTGGGTGATAAAAAATGAAATAGGATTTGACAGACCAGCTGAATCAACAGCCGGCGCCGGCTTTACAGAAAGCAGGCATGATCAGGCGATGATCGCCTGAGCGGATGGATCTCAAACCCTGAGAACTCCCAGGAGGATATGAATGGATTCGGCAGGAGCGTGCGGTGTGAAGTCGGCACGCGTGGAGACGGCCCGGAAATGTCCGTGGCCTGTGGTGTAGAAAAGCGGGGTGGCAACGGCGCCAATTTCTTTGTACCGGCGAAGGGATGAGCGCTCCTCTTCGGTTTCTTCAATTTCTATGTCGGTCCGTTGTGTATTGGCAAAATGTGTCGCCCACTGGGTATTGGATGAAGTGGAGCATTGCGAGGTGGAGAAGGCCGGGTGAATGGACCCCAGGGCAGTCTGTGGGCATGACACCAGGTAGGTTGTCGCGCCAAAGAGGAGCAGGGCCAGGGTGTAATATCTCAAAATTGCCTTCAAAACGATGGTGGCGGCCGGTTAGGCGCCTGTTCATGATTTAACAGACGCAAAAGTCTTTAATTAGATTCATTTTTAATCATTTATATTTACTATCGTTTATATAAATAATATTTATGAACTACACCTTGAACCAGCTGCAGGTATTTCTCAAGGTGACCCAAACGGAGAGCGTCACGCGGGCGGCGGAGGAGCTTAACCTCTCACAGCCAGCCGTTTCCATTCAGCTGAGAAACCTTCAGGATCAGTTCGACATTCCGCTCACGGAGCTGGTGGGCAGGAAGCTCCACATCACGGAATTTGGTCGTGAAATTGCCCGGTCGGCGGATGCCATTTTGCAACAAGTGGCCAGCATCAACAACAAAACAAGTACATACAAAGGGCTGCTCACGGGCAGGTTGAAACTGTCGGTGGTATCCACAGGCAAATACATGATGCCGTATTTTCTGGCTCCCTTTATGAACAAAAATGCGAGCCTCGAACTCAATATGATGGTGACCAATCGGTCGGGAGTGATTGCCAGTCTGGAGGACAATGCAGTGGATTTTGCATTTGTCTCCATCCTGCCGAAGGCACCTGCTGTTGACAAAATGGATTTGGTCGAGAACAAACTATTTATGGTGGGTAAGGGTGGATCCGGGTTCAAAAAATCTTCCTATCCAAAATCGATCCTCAAGGACCTACCGTTGATATTTCGTGAGGAAGGCTCGGGTACCCGGATGGAAATGGATGACTTTATTAGGAGGAACCGTCTTTCAGTAATTCGCAAAATGGAGCTCAATTCCAACGAGGCGGTCAAGCAATCGGTGATGGCGGGCCTGGGGTATTCCATTATGCCTCACATCGGCATCAAGAACGAACTGGAGAACGGTTCATTGCAGATCATTCCCGTCACGGGGATGCCGATTCGCAACACGTGGCGGCTCATCTGGCTCAAAGGCAAGCAACATGGTCCGGTGGCCGCGGCTTTTCTCGAGTTTATCAGGAAGGAGAAAGACGAAATTATCAGCAGGCAGTTTGGGTCTTAGGAGAGCAGAAGCGTAACTGCCCTTGTCCGCCAACAAGATATCCTACTTGCAGTTATACGTGTATGTTCTGTCAATTGAACCACCCCTGGATACGGTGGCGGGATACCCTTGCTCATTATAAGTGAACTCAAAGGTGGTCGTACTTTCTCCTTGCACACCAACCGATTTCAATTTGATGATATTGTTATCAGAGAAGTAAATCGTGAGGTATCCATAGATGGGGTTGAAAAAAAACCCAATCAAACCAAAACTCCGCAACGGGTTGGGTTTATCATCATAGGTAAAATATACACTCGTGCGATCGGCCAGAATGATCTGACTGAAATTATTTGTCGTTGTATTCGGGTAGATATATTCAAAGCCAAAGTTAATGGTTGGTCCATCGTTCCTGGTCTCTTCTGTAGTTTCTGAAATACGCTGCCCGGATGCGTTGTAACCATACGTGATGGTGTGGACGATCCCTGCGCTGCCACCGTCTTTACTTACTGATTTGATCAACTGGTTGCTGCTATTGTAGGTGTACGTGGTTGAAGCCCCATGAGGCATCAATCTGCCAAGCGAGTCGTAGCTGAAGGGAATCGACTGGACCCCATCGATGATTAACTGGTTTACCCGATTGCTTGAGTCATAATAGAAGGTGACCCCATCCCAATCATGATATGGAGAAATGGTCACCGGATAGCAAGTAACAGGCTCAACCACTTTTTTCTCGCAACCACCCATGATGGCAAGTAAGATGAGCATGGTGTAGTTAATCTGTTTCAAGACAAATGGGTGTTTCGTTGTTCAAATTTGAAACCCTGCTTGAAGTTACCACTATTTCTTCACGGACTTCCAGATAAGTCCACCAACCAGGGCCAAAAATACATAGCCAGTCATGATCGAAACAGGTATCCATGTTTCTTCCATGGCCCTGGGAACAAACCTGACAGTCAGGAAAATGACGACAATCAGCATCCCGACAGCAACAACACTAAACTTCGTTGCAGTCCTTCTGTTTCGCAGAAGCGTTTCTTGATCAGGATTGGTCATGGTATCTATGACCAATATCGCCAAAAAATCCTACTCCGACCTCAACGTATCCACCGGATTGATGCGAGCAACCCGTAGTGTTTGTGAACTTACTACGATGGCCACCATCGAGAAAAGCAGGAAGAGGGAGAAAAGAATCTCCGGCGTTTCGATCTGCGTTCGATAGTAGATCATCTGAAGAAATACCTTGTCGAACATGAAGTAGGTGATCGGTATAGCAATCACCGCGCCGATGCCCACCAGTTTGAAGAATCCCAGTGATAGAATGGACGCAATCTGGGTTGGCGATGCGCCCATCACCTTCCTGATTCCCATTTCTCGTGTTCGGGTTTCCGCAGCGGAGATCACGATGGCAAGCAGGCCAAGGGCCGAGACGGTAATTGCCACCAATCCAAGGAATCCAAAAATCTTCGCCATGGAAAGAAATCCCTGTAAAGAGCTCCGCAACTGATCATCGAGGAATTCCGCTTCAAATTTCTCCTGGGACACAACCTTCCAGGCCTTTTCAAGTTGAATGATTGTTTCAGCAGGATCTTGTGAAGCCATGCGCACCATGGCCATGTGAAAGTTGGCCGGGTGGTAACGGAAGGCAAAACCCTCAATCTTGTCGTGCAGGGGTGCGTAGTTGAAATCCTTAACAACTCCCGCAATACGCAATTCGGTCTGCTTTTGGTCCATCACGATGACTTTGCCAATGGCTTCTGACGGATCGCCCAATTCAAATTGAGTCAGAAAAGTTTCGTTCACCACCATGTGCGTCTCTCCTGAAGCCGACGCTTCGGGAAAAGTAGTTCCTGCCACCAGCTTCATTTGCATCACCTCAAGGTATTGCCGGTCGACAAAAAGTTGTGCGACCGGGATACTGTCTTCTTCCCCAGGGAGCTGTGCCCACGTGGAGAAAACCGCTCCGTTGCCAGGAATTGAAGCCGCAAAGGAAATGCCGTGAACTCCCGGGATGTTGCCCAATTCATTCCTGACCAGGTCTACATTGGCACCCTTGAGGGGAACAGTCAGCATGTTCTCCTTCTGGAAACCCAGGTCATAGTTGAGCGCGTAGCGGTATTGTTTCAGCGCAATGATTACGCCCATGATGAAGACCGTGGAAAGGGCAAACTGTGTCACGACCAGCCACTTTCTCACCGATATCCTGGAGAGGCGGCCCGAGCCCGGGGCATTTCGCAGCGTTTCAACCGGACTGAGGCGTGCGAAGTAAAGGGCCGGGAAAGCGCCTGCTACGATACCGGTGATCAGTGCAAACAGGACAAACAGTCCGAACAGTGCTGGCGTAATGTCAAGATCAAAAGTGCGCACCCCACCCACAATCATGCTTACGAACTCCTCCTTGATGATCATGTAAACGGGCAGGGCGGCAGCCAGGGAGGCCAGGGAAACAATTGCTGTTTCCAAAATCATCTGGAAAAAGATGTGCTGTTGCTCGCCGCCTGATACTTTTCTCAGCCCTATTTCTTTTGCACGTTTCATCCCACGGGCCATGGAAATATTGGCGTAGTTGAAGCAGGCCGGCAGCAGCACCAGGAGTGCCAGGCTGAAGAATACGATCAGGCTTTCTGAACCCCACGACCTCCCAATTTCATTGTAATGTTCATTCATCGGAATATCCGTGAGCGCCTCAAGCTTGTAGTGCACCGGCTTGTCCTCTTTATAGGGAGCGAATTCCTCCATCCGGGCAAGGAGTGCGCTGATGCCATCGGGATTTGCGTGCTCCTTCAGCAGCAGGTACGTATAAAAATTAGTTGACGGACCCCAGTCAGACAATGAAGGTTTGCGTTGTCCTGTTCTCTCAAGCGCTTCGAGGGTGCTCAATGAGGTCAGCGCGTCGAAATAGAAATGTGACCTGGCGTAATCGGCAACAATGCCTGTTACTTCAAAGTCACCAACGCCTTCAACTTCAACAATCCGTCCGATAACATTCCCAAAGCTGTTAGAAGGGAACAGCTTTTGTGCCGTCTCCGTGGTGATCAGCATGGTGAATGGTCGCGCAAGGGCCATCCGGGCGTCGCCTTCGATAAGTGGGAATGTGAATGTGTTCAGGAAATTTGGTGAGGCGTAATAACCAATGAGGGGGACGGTCAGCTGGTCTTCGGTGACAACCTGCGGATTAAATCTGCCTTCAAGCTGAATGACTTCTTCAAATGCCGTGCCTTCATTCCTCAGTTTTTCGGCCAACGGAGCGGAGGTTGAAGCATGATCCCTGCCATTTTCATCGACGGTTATCACACGATACAGCCTGTCTCGATTGACGTGGTAATCGTCCACCTCCTTGATGTCGACGAGGGCACCCAGGGCCAGCAGCCCAACAGACATGCCGACGGACAGGCAAATGATGTTGATCAGCGAATATGACCGGTGCCTGATCAGGCTACGGCTCGCGGTAACGGCGTAGTTCTTCAACATCGCCAGGCTCATAGGCGAGGATGATGACAAGGCGTGAGCACTTGCTTTCTTCCGGCGATAACGAAGTGCAGAAGAGAAAATAAGACTGATCACCTGCCTCCAGTACTGTCGTCTGGCGCGGGCGGGTGAGGCCTCCACGTTCCCATCCTGAGCTTGTCGAAGGGTCTTGTTGAAGGATTCGTCGAGGTCACCGAGAAGATCTTCGGCTCCGTTGCCGCCAAACCAGCTGATAAGTTTTCGCGCCATGCGCGGAGGGTGAATCGGCTTTTTCATCGGGAGAGATTGAGGGCTGTTTTCGATACCTTCCACAATCCGTCGCGCAGTTCTTTTTGCCGGTGTAGCGCGACCTTGCCGCCGTGGGTCACTTCAAACAGGCGCTTGCGTCTGCCGCCACGTTCCTGCGTAGGGTCGCCCAGGTGTGAGGTGAGAAATCCTTTTTCCTCCAGCCGTGTGATCGTCGAGTGCAGCGCCCCCATGCTGATGGACCTCCCGGTCCGCTGGTCAAGCGCTTCTTGTACGGACACCCCGTAGGCCGTATCGCCCAGGCTCGCTACCGTTAACAAAACCAGTTCTTCAAATTCACCAAGGTATCCTTTCATATTTGATGTTTGAATCCTTTTTACGACGGTTGATGCGATAGGTTTCTATATTCCACCTATTTATTCTTAAAAGTAGAAACATATCAGCTAACTTTTGCGTCTTAGCATGGTAAGCGCAAAAATTGCTGTGAATGAATCCAGGATGTAGACCACCAAGACTAGCGGAACAATTGCTCCGGTGGTATTGCGAAAGGGCCCAAATCGATGACCTTGAAGGGGACGTCGAAGAACTCTTTTCCAAGGACGTAGGGCGCCATGGTGTCTTTCGGGCAAGGTTCAAATATTGGCTAAGGGTGATTTCCCTGATATTTTCATACGCCGTGACCAAACGCAGGAGAGATGCTGAGCATCATTATTTCTCCGTCAGCCAGTTCAACCCGGCCATGTTCAAGAATTATTTCAAGACTGCTACGCGGAACCTGTCGAAGAACACATTCTTCACAACCTTGAATGTCTTCGGCCTGGCACTGGGTATGTCACTCAACCTGCTGTACGTGGCCATGATCGTGTTCGTCTACCAGTTCGATAACTTCCATCCGAATAAAGAGCGCATATACCGGGTGATTACCCATGTTCGGGATCGGAATGAGAACCCGTCGTTTGCTTCGGCGCCCATCGGTGTTGCTCAACTGCTGAAAGGCAACTTCGCCGGTGTGGAAAAGGTTGTCCGTATTCACGGACCGCTTCACCATGAAATTCTGCAAGCGGAAATCAGCATCCCTGTAAACGGATATTTTGCAGATGCAGAGTATCTCTCCATGTTTAACTTTCCACTGCTGCAGGGCAACGCCGCTACTTCGCTTGCAAAGCCCAGTACGATGGTTGTTACGGAGGCCGCTGCTGCCAGAATCTTCGGGAAAAAAGACCCGATGGGTGAACTTGTAACCATCGAGCCTTTCGGTGAAGTGATGATCACAGGTGTCGCGAAGGACATGCCGAAGAACACGCACCTGAAGGTCGAAGCTTTGATCTCATTCGCCACACTCACATCTCATTATGGCGCATCGTTTACAGACGACGAAAAAAAATGGAATAACTTCTACCATTCATACGCTTATCTGCAGCTCTCTGAACATACGGATCCCTCTGCGATTGAAGCGTTCCTCAAAGGGGTTGCAAAAGAAAAGTACACAGCGCCCGAGTTTCAGGCATCGTTCGAACTTCAACGTCTCGACAAGATTGTTCCGGGGCCTGAGCTCGACAATGACATGGGTAATGAATGGAGCTATCAAGAGATGCTGCTCTTTGGCATTCTGCCCATGATTATACTCTTTGCGGCATGCAGCAACTACGTTAATCTGGCTATCTCCCAGTCGCTCAAACGGATGAAGGAGATTGGTGTGCGTAAAGTGATGGGTGGACAGCGAAGACAGATCTTTATGCAGTTTGTGATGGAAAGCACGATCATCATGCTGCTGGCAGTGACACTGTCATCTTTTTTCTTTGGGATCATCCGCGATGAATTCCTTACCGGCTCACGTGATTGGGTTGATCTGGACCCGACGCTGGGAACATTTGCCGGTTTTTTAATCTTCGCCCTCCTGATTGGCTTTGTCGCGGGCATTGTTCCTGCGCTGCACTTTTCAAAGATCGGCCCCATCCATGCCTTGAAAGGGAAGGAGTTGCAAACAAAAAACGGAGGAGGCCTTTCTCTGCGTAAAGTTGTGATCACCTTCCAGTTCATGCTGTCGCTGGGTTTTATCCTGGCTATGGTGATTATGGTACAGCAGTATCGCTTCTCCATTAATTATGATGTGGGTTTCAACCAGGAGAAAATCCTCAACGTGGATCTTCAAAAGGCAGATCCGCAATTGGTCAAAAACGAATTCGGAAAGCTCTCCTTCGTTCCGCAGATTGCTATGTCGTCTCACCCCCTGGGAGTTGGAAACGTACCTGGGTTGTATGTGAAGCAGGTGGCCCATTCTGATTCCATAGCGGCGAACACCATGGCCATCGATGAAAATTTCATTGCAAACATGGGTCTCCATCTTGTGCGGGGAAGGAATTTTTCCGACAACGCCGGCGAAAACGCTCGTTTGATCATCATCAATGAAGTCTTTGCAAAAAAGCTGAGTCCGGATGACCCTTCAGGAGCCATCGGTCAGGTGATCATACTTCCGGATAAGGGAGAAGTGAGCGTGGTGGGCATTTTGAAGGATTTCCACTACGCGAGCCTGCAGGCTCCTATTGGAAATTTCTTCTTCGAGTATGATCCCAGAAAATTCGGCTATGCGAATTTTCAGCTTCAATCGACCAACGAGGGCCAGGCTTTTTTGGAAATGGAAGCAGCCTGGAAACCTGTCGGCAATGGTGACAAGTTGAAGGCCGAATTCCTCGCCGACCAGATCCGCGATGCCTACGCGTTTTATAACGGGATTGTGAAGATGTGGGGATTCCTGGGCTTGCTGGCCATTACCATTGCGTGCCTGGGACTTTTGGGCACGGTCGTGTTCACGATCAAAAACCGGCTCAAGGAAGTGAGCATCCGCAAGGTGATGGGTGCCTCTTCCGAAAGCCTGGTGTACCTGCTATCCAGGGACTTTATGATACTGCTGGCCATCGCGGCTATCGTCACCATTCCATCCGTCTACTTGATCATGGAGTTGGTGCTGCAGGAGGCACAGTATTATCATGCGCCCATCGGTTTCTTTGACGTCGTCATTAGCCTGGCGGTCGTGTTGGTCCTTGGACTGACAACCATTTTCTCACAAACGTTGAAGGCGGCCAATACAAATCCTGTGGAGAATTTGAGGGTGGAGTGAGCTGGGCTTGCCGCTGTTAACTGAACCAGTTCTTCAAAATTTACCGAGGTATCCTTGCATGTTGATGTTGGGTTGAGTCCTTTGGTTCATTTTGCAACATTTCATATAATGTATAGTATTATATACAAAATGTATATATTTGTATACTATTATGTACATTATGAAAGTGAGGAAATCAATATTATTACCCAAAATTGAAAGAATACTGGTCGAAATGGGTGAAAATATCAGACTGGCCAGGTTGCGTAGAAGGTTGGGTGTAGCGCAGGTAGCTGCACGGGCCAATATCAGTCGCATGACATTGTTCTACATTGAGAAGGGGAGGGAGGGGGTAGCCATGGGGGCCTATGCTCAGGTGCTTTTTGTGCTTGGGCTTGAAAAGGATTTGCTAAAGCTGGCCGGTGATGACCCTTTGGGAAGAAAGCTGCAGGATGCAAAACTGTTGGTAAGAGAACGGGCCCCTAAAAAGAAATAAACATCAATGGCCAAGGAAACACAACAGCGCACAATCCTTGTTTACGCAGATTGGGCAGAATTGGGAGGGCCGACGCAAATGGGGACACTTTATTCCACGCATTTGCGAGGTAAGGAAATTTTCTCATTTGAATACAATGAAGCCTGGTTGAAAGACAACGCACAGCAGCTAGATCCTGATCTGCAATTGTACGAGGGGCGGCATTATCTGGCGGAAGGCAAGCAGAATTTTGGAATTTTCCTTGACTCTTCCCCTGATCGCTGGGGGCGTGTTCTGATGGACAGGCGTGAGGCGGTGATGGCCAGGTATGAAAAGCGAAATCCGAAAACCCTTTTTGAAACCGATTACCTGTTGGGAGTTT
>JAEUUD010000104.1 GCA_016787625.1 Cyclobacteriaceae bacterium | reverse complement strand
ACGAGCCAGAATCCTCCTAGATAACTGATCAGAGCAGCCTCGTTACGTTTACGGATGAAGAAATACAAGGCCATTCCTGCGCCAATAGGCAAGGGAACAACCAGCCAGGCTAGTTCGGGAAGAGAATGAATCCATGGATCCTGGTCAATGGCACTTCTCAACCCAAATGGAGCAGCCACCATCATGATGAAAATCAGCACGGCAAACCAGGCAGGCACGCCCGATGTTCCGTTCTTGCGCCGCAACCATTGGTCCATCCCATACCCGATGAGGATGGCCCCCACCGGAACTGCCGGCCCAACGTACGTTGGTAACAATGTCCTGGAGAAAATAAAGAATATCAGAACAGCGCCTACGCCAATGATGCTAACAAGAATAACAGGATGACCAAGTCTCTCTGACCATCCGACTCGAATGGCGCGTGGCACCAGGCCAGCCAATGGCAGGAGTGCAACAAAGAAAAAGACAACAATCGCACCCGGAAAACTTCCGTGACCTTCAAAAGGCGCCATGTATCGCCCAATGTTATGACCAAAAATGAAGGCCGCCGGCCACTCGCCATCAGTAGCCCGCCAGACGGCAATCCACCAGGGCGCAGCGATCAGCATAAAAATCAGGATCCCAGGAAAAACACGGACCTCCATCAATGTCTTCCAGGTGAAACGGCCGTGAACGATCAGAAATGCTGTGAAGACCAAAACACATAGCACCACCGCCAGCGGGCCCTTTGCCATGAACGCCAATGACATCGCCGCGTAGCTCAGGTAGAAGTATCCTGCTTTCGTCCGATTAAAACCATACGCAAACGAGAGCCACGAAAGGGTCAGAAAGAAAATGAAATATGGATCCGGTACAGCCAGATGAAATTGTACCGTCAGGTAAAGAGAACTGACCATCACCAATCCGGAATAGAATGCGATGCGGGCGCCTTCTGTCAGGTATACAAACCGATACACCACCGCGACCGTCGCCAATCCAAAGAGTACCGAGAACAATCGTGCAGAAAAGGCAGACACACCAAAAGCTGCATAAGACGCCATCATAAAGAAATAGTGCAGGGGCGGCTTGTCTGTCCTGAGCTGGTCATTGAATGTGGGTGTAATCCAATCGCCGCGCTGAAACATCTCCATGGCGCACGCCGCGTTCTTGGCTTCATCAAGGATGTACACAGGAAATGCCCAGAAGTTGGCGCCGATCGACAGCAACGCAAGTCCAAGAATCCAGATCCATTTTTTGTCCTGCATGGGTTTATCTACTTTTGGAATCATTTCACATGGGCAAAAAATTCTGGCTTCGCTTTTCCATACTGGTCAGCATTGTTGTCATCCTGGGATTCTACCGGGTTTCCCCGAATAAAGTAAAAGAACAAAATATAATTGCGGAACTGCAATTACAGCAAACGCCGTCTTCGATCCGGTTTTTTCAGGTGATTTCAGATTCGATCAGTTTTATCAGCCTGGGAATCCCTGCACTGTTTCTCGCTTCAGGCCTTATCAAAAAGAAGCGCCTTTGGGTACGTCAGGCTTTAATCATCCTTTTGGGAATTGCCTTGGGTGGAGCTATTTCGGCAACAATTAAACGTACGGTCAAGGAACCACGACCCTACGAAGTAGACAGTCGCATCACACAATGGAGTGTCGGTGGAAGCAATTCGTTCCCCTCTGGTCACACCGTGGAGGTCACTGCTGCGGCCATAGGCATTTCTGCCATCCTGTTCAGAACACCCCTCAGCGTCATCCTCGCCGTCGTTTGGGCGGTATTGATGATGTCCTCCAGAATTGTTCTCGGAGTCCATAACTTTACTGATATCCTTGGCGGAATGGCTGTCGGAACACTGGGACTAATGACTGTCCATCGGCTCTTCGAACGATACGACGAAAAGCACTCATGACTCAACTATCGGTTGTTATTCCGGTACTCAACGAAGCGGGCAACATAGCCGGGCTTACGGCAAGGCTACAGGCATCGCTCAAAGACTTTAGCTACGAAATCATTTGGGTGGATGACGGTTCTACTGATCAGACCGTACAGGAAATTACCAACCATCTCGATGCCCGGACAAAATTGATCTGCCTTAGCAGAAACTTTGGTCAGACTGCCGCGCTGGCCGCAGGCATCGACGCTGCCACGGGTAGCTTTATCATCACCATGGATGGCGATCAGCAAAACAATCCGGATGATATCGCTCCCATGCTCAGGAAGCTTCAGGACGGAAACTGGGATGTGGTGACTGGCTTCCGAAAGGACAGAAAGGACAACATCATCAGGACCATCCCGAGCCGGCTTGCCAACAGGCTCATCCGCAGTATCTCAGGAGTAACGATCAAGGACTACGGATGCGCGCTCAAGATTTTCCGCAGCAACATCGCGAAGAATCTTGGACTCTATGGAGACCTTCATCGTTTTATCCCGATACTTGCCTCTCTGCAGGGTGCACGGATCACCGACATGGCTGTATCGCACGCACCGAGGGTTCACGGCCAGTCCAAATATGGCCTCAGCCGCACGTTCAAAGTCCTGAGTGATCTGTTCCTGCTTTTCTTTTTTCAGAAGTACTTCAGGCGCCCCATCCATTTTTTTGGTCCGCTGGGCATGGTGACCTTACTGACTGGCGCCATCATAAGTCTCTATTTATTGGGCGAAAAAATACTCGGCCACGATATCGGCGGCCGCCCATTGCTGATTCTTGGGGTCTCTCTCGTCCTTGCCGGGATTCAGTTTCTCACCTTCGGCCTGCTCGCTGAACTCATGATGAGAACATACTATGAGTCGCAGAACAAGAAGATTTACACCATCAAAGAGGTAATCGTTGGCCAGCAAAATCCGTAGTGCCGCCAAACTGGTTCTCAAGGTCACCGTCAGCGCGGTGGCCCTGGTGTTTGTATTCAGGAATATTGATACAAAGCAACTGGGCAACCTCGTTGCTTCTGTCGATCCAGGCTGGCTGGCTGTTGCCTGGATCACCTACAACGCATCAAAAATCCTGAGTGCTGAACGCCTCACGCGGTACTTTCATGCCAACCACATCAGCATCAATAAAAAAGAAAACCTCATACTCTACTTTATCGGCATGTTCTATAACCTCTTCCTTCCCGGAGGAATTGGCGGTGATGCCTACAAGGTATGGGTGCTCAATCGTGAATCGCGGGCTTCAGGAATTTCTGCCGTACAGGCGGTGATCTACGACAGGCTGAGTGGTATGGTGCTGCTCGGAATTCTTGGATGCCTGTTCTCATGGCTCGCATTTCCTCACTTCCCATACAGGATGGTTTTTATTGTGGGAGCCGTTCTGGCTCTCCCGCTCTTCTTTATCGTCAACAGAATTCTTGCAAGTCAATTTGTTCCTGGCTTCATCACCACATCCATCCTTAGCGCAGGTGTCCAGGGTTTTCAAGTGATTTGCGCTTATGCACTTCTGATCGGACTAGGGATTGATCAGGCCGAAGTTGCATACGTGGCCGTGTTCCTGCTCTCGTCTGTGGTGGCGGTATTGCCGATTTCTATCGGTGGCATTGGCATTCGCGAACTCGTCTTCATCACGGCAGCAGATTATGCGGCCATCTCCAGCGACCAGGCGGTAGCGTTTTCTCTGCTGTTCTTTCTCGTCAGTGCGATAAGTTCTGTTCCGGGAGGATTTCTAGCCAATCCAATCAGGAAACCAGATTGAATCAGTTGGCTTTTTTCACGGAGCCGCCGCTGCTGGAATGCGTATTGGTGCGCTGGGGGTTGCCACGATAGCGAACACTGCCGCCGCTGCTGGCCGAAGCCTCCAGGCCCTGCGTTACATTGAGTTTGATGCCGCCTGCACTGCTGGCAGAGGCTGATGCAGATTCCACCTGGAAGTTATACGCATCGATTTCACCTGAACTGCTCGCGTCGGCATCGATCGATTTTGCAGTTCCTTCCAGGATAATATCTGCCGCACTGGAAGCATGGACCCGAACATCCACCGCATCCAGTTTGATCTCCACGTCCGCCGCGCTCGACGCATGAATTTCCATATTATCCGACTTGATAATTCCTTCAGAGAATACATTGGATGCAGAGCTTGCCGAGATACGGTCAAGATTGACATAGGTAACATAGACCTTCACGTCACTCTTGCCACGGAAGAAGCTATTATTGTCACGTATGTGAACCTTGAGGTAGCTGCCACTCACTTCTGTCAGCACATTCGACAACCGTTCTCCGGTCGTCACCACTTTAACGGATTCTTTGTCACCCTTTTTGAGATACACATCGATGGCTTCACCACACTTCACCCCTTTGAAGGACCCTACATCCCTCACCTCGGTGTCCTGTGCCATGGTCGACACGGCCGTCAAGCAAAAAACGAGGATCAAGGCTTTCATTCTCATAAACTTATCCGTTTTTTCTCTATGGACTAAGGTCGGATGCAAAGGTTGCGTTTGGCCCATGATGAGGATGCAAATTTCCATTTTTAAGGTAGAATTCCTCAATTTTTATACTAAATTCGATACTTCCAACTCATTCAGCAGCTAACACCAAAGGATATGATCAGAGAACAACTCAACATCCTCATCAATCTGGCCGCCAGTGACAAACTGGTTGAGGACCGTGAAGCCAAGACCATCCATATGCTGGGCAAGGCCAATGGCCTGTCCAAAGAAGAAGTTGATGAAATGCTGAAGCGCCCACAACCTATTGGCAACCTTACCGCCTTGTCGGAAGACCAGAAGTTCGCCAACCTATACCAGCTGATCCAGTTGATGAAGAGCGACGGACAAGTATTCAAAAGCGAAATTTCTTTCTGTGAAGCCATTGCCGATCGACTGGGCTATAAGAAGGAAGTGATCAGCGAGCTCGCCACAAAAATATACAGTGATCCATCCATTACCTCAGACCGGAAGTCATTGATGGCAAGGGCACACAAATTCCTAAAACCTTAGTGATAGAAAATGAGCCGGGCCAAATACCCGGCTTTTTTTATTGCTTCTCGTAAACCGTCTTTCCTCCAAGGATGGTCTTGATCACCTCCGTCTTGAGCAGATCGGCATCAGACACCTGCATGATGTCCTGAGAAAAGATCGTAAAGTCAGCGAGCTTGCCAGGCTCGATGGAGCCCTTGACTTTTTCTTCAAAGGCGCCATAGGCTGCATCCAGTGTATACGATCTCAGCGCCTGTTCACGGGTCATTTTTTCCGCAGGTTCATAACCACCTTCCGGTTCACCCGCGAGGGTTTGCCTGGTCACCGAAGCATAGAAGCTGGCAATCGGTGTCAGCGGTTCTACCGGAGCATCGGTGCCATTGATCACTTTGGCACCAGACCTCAAAAGCGTTTGCCACATGTATGCCCCTTCTATAATTCGCTTTTCACCGAGTCTTTCAATCGCCCATGGTCTGTCGGAAGAAAGATGGACGGCCTGCATGGCAGGAATCACACCCATCTGTGCGAAACGTGGAATATCGTTTGGATGTAAATGCTGCGCATGCTCGACCCTGAAACGGTGGTCCGTCTTACCGGGATTTTCCTTGAAAGCAATCTCATAACGATCGAGCACTTCTTTGTTGGCCCGATCGCCGATGGCATGCGAGCAAACCTGAAATCCATACTTAAGCCCTTGCTGTGAAGTTTTCAGAACACTGTCCATAGGATATGTTGCCATCCCGTAAGTGTCCTTCCTGTCGGAGTAAGGTTCTAATAACCACGCGCCGCGTGATCCAAGAGCTCCGTCACAATTCAACTTGATGGATCTGACTGTAACACTTCGCGGATCTATCTCAGGGCCCTTCTTGTACCAATCCTGCATCAGGCCCCAATCCCTTCCGGTGATCATGACATACAATCGGCTCTTTAATTTTCCCTGCTCCTTGAACTTATGAAACAAGTCGATGCTCTTGCGGCTTGCACCCGCATCGTGAAATCCGGTGAGACCGTTGCGGGCACACGCATCCATGGCAAGCTCAAGCGCGCGCGCGGCCGTTTCTTCTGTTTCTTCCGGAATCACTTTCCCAATCAAATTCTGCGCACGTTCGTTGAAGATTCCGGTAGGGTTTCCCAGTTTGTCGCGGATGATCTCTCCTCCTTCAATCTCCATACCCATGTTCTCCCTGGAGAGCTGGTTGACACCCGCTAGCTGCATCGCCTTCGCGTTGGCGAAGCCGGCATGTCCGCTGGCATGGCTGAGGTAAACCGGATTGTCGGGACTCACCGCGCTCAGTTTCTCATGCGTCTGAAACCCTTTCACCATCTTTTCCGGTTTCTTGTCCCACTTGTCCTGGTGCCAACCTCTTCCCAAGATCCATTCTCCGGGCTGCGCCTTGGCAACAGCTTCCTTCACTTTATCCACCAGTTCATCATAGCTTTTGACGGACATGAGGTCAAGATTCATCTCATTATACCCAACACCCATGATGTGTCCGTGAGACTCGATAAATCCGGGTGTCATGGTTGCGCCCTTCAGATCAAGCATCGATGTCTGATCGCCCTGATATTCCTTTGCTTCAGCCAGTGTGCCGGCAAATAGAATGGTGTCTGCCTTTACAGCGACAGCTTCCACAGTAGGTTTGGCTGCATCCATGGTATAGATGCTTCCTCCGTGGATAATCATATCTGCAGGTGTCTTTCTGGTCTGACATCCCCAGGCCAGACATACAATGAGGATCAGGTACTTTTTCATTCGTGTTATGATGTTGAAGTTGGCGACCAATGTACAAGGAATGCGGCCATCTTCATACAGCGAATATTCCGGTGGCAGAAGATTCGGCTATCTTCGTACAAACGATACACCATGAAGCGATTTCTTTTTATTGTGCTGATGATGATGGCGACCGGAACCGCGACAGCACAAAGCGTAGGGCTGTCCTTTTCATACTTCCTGCCCCGGAATGGGGATTTTTCGACCCCCATCAGTCCGTTTTCCATTCGCGGCATCGGTGTAGACCTTAACCGGTTCATTGCTCTGGAAACCGGAGCATCACTTTACAGAATGTCGGGACTCAACATGATCGACCTTCCTTTCGAAAGCAAGTCGTCACTGACCGGTCCTAACTTTACTTTGTTTATTCCTGGTGAGCTGGTATTCCAATTCAAAGGAAAGGGTGTTGAATTCGATATCAAAGCTGGCGGATTTTTCTTCTACTCATTCGATCAACAAATCAACTACGGCAACATGGACAAGGCGCTGCGTCAGTACACCGGATATGACGTGGTCAATTCAACATTTTCCTTCGATAACAAGCCGGGGTTTGGGTATCTGGCAGGATTTGAATTCACCGTCGATGTCACCAGTCAGTGGGGCATCTCCCTCGAGACGAATTATCTCATGGGGACATCATCCATTCCCCTTACGGGAAGTTATACCGGCGGAATGCTGGGCGGCACCAACACCCGTACCGATGTGGAGTACAAGGATGCCAAGGTCGACTTCACCGGATTGGAATTCTCTATCGGTATCCTCTTCAAGACCGGAAGGCGATAAAGTGCATTTACTGGTCTTTGCGTAGTACAGCTGAGCGTTCTCTGACCCCTTTATTGGTCTGCCTGAAAAATTCGCGCGAATCGTCAATGAATTCCTTCATCATTGCCCGACCGGCAGGTGACCGTATCATCAAACTGTCAACACCCGTATCTCCAACCGGAACAATCTGAAAAGATCTTCGGTCATCTGTCATTCGATTGACCCACACGAGGCTATAGGATGCATCAACAATGGTTGTCTTCGTTTCAGGCTTGTCTGAAACAACTTTCATTAAGTCAAGGTGAAAAACAGCGCCTCCATTCCGATAGCGCGCACGTTGAGCTGAAATGAAATTTCCCAGGGAATAGACGACTACCTGACCCATGTCTTTTCGCCACTCCATGGGTTGCAGCACATGTGGATGTGATCCGATAACAGCCTGCGCTCCATGGCGAAGGCAGAATTCCGCTACACGGGTCTGGTCCTTGCCGGGTGTTTGAATGTACTCTGCCCCCCAATGAAAAAACACAATGACAAAATCACTGTTGCGGGTTTTTGCTTTCTCGAGGTCTCGTTGAATCTGAAGGGTGTCGATTCTATTGATCAGATTGGGCGGCCGAACCGGCATACCATTGGTTCCATAGGTATAGTTCAATACCAGAAGCTTTATCCCATTCTTCTCAAGGGCAAGCGGATGATGGTTCAGCCATTCTACGGTATCCCGGAATGTACCTGTGTGCGGAATGTTTAGGCTGTCGAGTTTTTCAATGGTTCGCTCAATGCCCTTCCGTCCACGGTCAGCTGAGTGGTTGTTTGCTGTCACGAGCACATCAAATCCCGCATCCTTGATGGCAGGCAGCAATTCGTCCGGAGCGCTGAACTGCGGATAGCCGGTGTAAGGCTTGCCGCCAAGCGTCAACTCCAGATTACCGATGGCAAGGTCTGCGGAAGAGATCAACGTTTTGATCTGCTCAAAAGCGGTTCCGTATTCGTACCTGTTCGTTGCAGGGTCATAGGCCGCTTTCATCTGAGACTCATGCTGCATGATATCCCCGGCGAAGAGCAATGATAAACGCAGGGTATCCTGGGCTGATGCCCAGCCGCTTATACTGGAGAAGAGGATGGTGAACAAGGACTTCATATCCCGGATGGAATATTTTCATTCACGGTAAGGATTTTTCCTTCCACGATGATGTAGATCACGTCCTTGCTCTCCGGACGTACAACGGCCAGGCCGGTAAATGATCCGAAGGCTGGAAGGATCAGCTTCCGGGGTGTCTTCCAAAAGCATGGAAAGGTAAGCGCCTGACGCCCCTTCCCCACCAACCGTGCTGCTGGATGTATATGTCCTGCGAGGTTCGTCAGGTTGTCCGGGACTTCCGATTCCTCCATGGGTTCGTGGGTTAACAAAAGATTTCCAATCTGTACCTGCTCTGACACCTTGATACCATATCGTGAATATTGCCGCTCACTGAGGATATCATGGTTTCCGCGGACGAGTTCAAACGCACAAGCTGGAAAATGTTGGGTGATTTGTCCCACAGTCTCCCAATCATCATTGTAAACACTGTGAAACAAGTCACCGAGGAAAATAATTCTCTGTGGTTTCCATCGATTGATAAGGTCGATCAGTCTTTCAGCATTACGAATATTGGCAGCCTGGGGCACGGGGAGGCCGGCCCGCCGAAAGTGGTTGACCTTTCCAAAATGAAGATCACCCATAATCATGGCCTGGAGTGCAGGGAGCCACACGGCCCTTTCGGGAATCAAATGAAGCATGGTTTCGCCAATCTCCAGTGGTGTGGTCTCCGCCTCCAATCTCATTTTTTCTTTCGACACGCTGACGCTGTTTATAGCCAAGATTTCATGCAAATTCCAAGCAAATTCATTACTCCCCAAGGAGGGAAAATTTATTAACATTGCCTTAACGCGGGGTCGGAAAAGTCCCGTTATCTTGCCCAAATTCAAGTTTTTTACCTGACCTGCCAAGCCCTCCGTCCCCATGTTTGATCTGGAACTTTCCTATTCTATTCTCCTCATCATCTGTTTGATTGCGGCATGCGGTTTTGAGTTCGTCAACGGATTTCATGATACGGCCAATGCGGTAGCCACGGTGATTTACACCAACTCACTAAAGCCCTGGGCCGCGGTGATTTGGTCGGGATTTATGAACTCATTAGGCGTGTTCCTCGGGGGAATTTCAGTCGCCATGGGGATTGTTAACCTGCTTCCCGTAGAAACATTGATCGATCAGAATGTCGCCCATAGTATTGCCATGATCGGCGCCCTGCTGATCAGCGCCATTTCCTGGAATCTATTAACCTGGTACTTCGGCATTCCATGTTCAAGTTCACATACACTCATTGGTTCCATCCTCGGTG
>JAEUUD010000103.1 GCA_016787625.1 Cyclobacteriaceae bacterium | reverse complement strand
CGACGATTTCTTTACTTATGCGAACGGCATATGGTCTGACTCCGCGCAGATTCCGGCCAGCCAGACAGGGGTTGGATCTTACTCCTTCCTCAACTACCCTCAACGGATTCGCCTGCAGGCCATCCTCGACAGTATCTCAGGCGCCACCAATCCAGCAGGAAGTATTGCGGAGAAGGTTGGCAATTTTTATGCTTCAGGCATGGACACTGCCACCATCAACAAGCGTGGATATGAGCCCGTCAAACCGGTACTGGCACGCATCGATGCGCTCACCGATGTACCCTCGATGATGAAGTTGGTCGCCGAAGAACAAAAATCGGGTAACGGATCGATGATCGGATTTTATGTTGGACCCGATGACAAGAAAAGCACAGTGAATATTGCGCAGTTTTATCAGACAGGCATTGGCCTGCCGGAGCGCGACTACTATTTCAAAACGGATTCTTCCACCTTGGCCATACAAAAGGCGTACAAGAGCTACCTGGCAGCTTTGTTTGTTCTGACCGGAATGGATGCTGCTGCGGCTGAGAAGGGAGCAGGAGCAGTCTATGATATTGAAAAGCAAATGGCTGGTGCTCATCGCACGAACGTTGAACTCAGGGATGTAAAAGCCAACTACAACAAGCTTGCTGTTGCGGCATTGTCGAAGAAACACAGCAACATCAACTGGTCAAATCTGTTAACCGACCTTGGTGTTAAAGCAGATTCTGTTAATGTCGGGCAACCAGGATATTATGACAAGCTGAATGGGATGCTGAAGTCTGTTTCCATCAACGACTGGAAAACCTACCTGAAAGCCAACGCACTGACCAACTATGCGAATTTCCTCAGCAAGCCTTTTGTGGATGCTTCTTTTGTTTACACCAAGGCGCTGACCGGACAGGCCGTCATCAAGCCGCGTGCTGAAGAGATGACCCAGGCTGTTGACCGTTCGCTGGGTCATGCGCTGGCACAGCTGTATGTGAAGAAGTACTTCCCGGATGCTGCGAAGAAACGGATGGCGATTTTGGTCGACAACCTGGAGAAAGCTTTTGAAGCGCGGGTTAACAAGCTGGACTGGATGAGTGATTCTACGAAAGCTAAAGCCAAGGAGAAGTTGACATACTTCACAGAGAAGATCGGTTATCCCGACAAGTGGAGAGACTATTCGAATGTTGAAGTCGGCAGGGGCACGTACTTTGAAAACCGCCTGTCAGCCAACAGGAATGACTACAACTACAGCCTGGCCAAAGTTAGTCAGCCGGTAGACAGGACAGAGTGGCTCACGACGCCACCTACGGTAACAGCCTACAACAATCCTCCTCTCAATGAGATTGTTTTCCCTGCCGGTATACTTCAGCCACCGTACTTTGATTTGTATGCCGATGATGCCCTCAACTATGGCGGCATTGGGATGGTGATTGGTCACGAGATTACACACTCATTTGACGACCAGGGTGCGCAGTACGACAAGGATGGCAATGTGACGGACTGGTGGACCAAGGATGATTATGCGAAATTCAAGGCCAGAACCCAGCAGGTGATTGACCAGTACAATCAGTATACGGTACTCGACTCCATGCATATCAAAGGGGCGTTGACTGTCGGTGAAAATACAGCTGACATAGCCGGTGTGGCCATTGCTTATGACGCCTTCAAGCTCACTGAACAGGGTCAGGACACCACGAAGCTCGATGGCTTCACACCTGACCAACGGTTTTTCATTTCTATTGCCAGGATATGGCGAGTGAAAACCAGGGATGCATACACGCGCATGTATGTCAATACCAACCCACACTCACCGGCCAAATGGCGTGTGAATGGACCACTGATGAATTTCACTCCTTTCTACAACGCGTTTGATATCAAGCCTGGCGACAAAATGTACAAGCCGGAAGAGGAACGTATTACCGTTTGGTAAACAGGCAGCATCAAGACAAAGGCTCAGGGACAAAATCCCTGGGCCTTTTTTGTTGTCTATATTTTTATGATCAGCCAGACACTAATGACGATCTGAGAGAGCGCCATGGGGACGTCATAGGCCCAGAGGTTGACGATGCCGGAGAATCCAGGGATGGCGAAGTGAAGTACTGCACAAACCAGACACCACAAACAAGATAGGACAGACACCATGGCCAGCCATCGGTTGACGATGCCTGATTTCAACATCAGGTAGCTGAAGGCTGTTGTGCCCATCGCATAGAACGGCAACCCCCCGTAGTATCGTTGGTTTCTGGAATTGAGAAATGATTTGACCGAAGACTCAAGGTAGGCCAGGTCCTGAATGTTGTTTTTGTTCATTGCCCTGAACACCTCCAGCACCTGGATCGTGACGACGATCCAGACGGCGGCGTACATGAGTTGCCAGCAGATGGCCAACAGGCCAAGGTTTTGATTCATCGGGTTGAACACTTTGTACAGCATGGCCGTCATCGTGACGAAACCTATGCCGTAGAGGATGTCCATGACAACGCCAAAACGAAACAGGGAAGGGTTGCCGATAATGTTCTGGGTGGTCTGGGCAAAGTCGCCGGGGACGCTGAGTTTGTTGTATATGCCAAAGTTGGTGTACACGACAATAACAAAGGTGGCGAGATAGCAGAAGCCTGCTATTCTGCAAGCAAGGCGGTCCGAAGGATTGATGGTGATCATGGGTCTTGGGTTGATGGACTAGCTCAAGACGCAGTAATGACTGTTTTGGTTGCTTCTGATCATTCAACTATTTCTGTAACGTCCATGCTATGTCCCTTGCCCTGGCAGGCATCACAGTTCTTCTTCCGCTGCTCAACCGGGAAGGTCTTGGTGTACGTCGTTGTAGTTTTGGTCGTCTTTCGCCAGGCGGTGTAATCCAAAACTTCGGTTGAGTAGGAGTAGTTTACAACCTCAACTTGTTGTGGCGGTGGTTGATAGCTGTACGTCATCTGTCCGCTGCCTTTACATTCTTTACAAGCCTGGTGAAAATCAGATGCAGGGTGCCTGGACAACTGCACCTGATTGCCGGTGAGGGAGGAGACTTTCTTGCCATTCTTCAGTTCAAAAATGCCTGCGCCTTCCGTGACAATGGGGCTGGCCATGCCGTTGATCACAACGATGTCGCTTACCGTTAAGTCGGAGATGCTGATCATTCCATTGGTCACGACGCGCTGCCTTTTCTTTTCCTCCATCGTTTGCCCTTTGCTCACCCACACATTTTTTTCATACCCATTAACCTTGTAACCGCTTTCTTCCCGGCTCAGACGGAATGTTCGACTGTTGGCGTCGTAGGTATACGTTCTTTGGAAGAATGGCCCGTCGAGTATGCTCTTCAGATAGGCGTTGTAGTGAGGGTCAAGGCTACCGCCCTTCTCACCGAATTGAATCACCTGGGGGCCCTCGTTTGGCTTGACGAGTACACCGTGCATGAGGATGTTGTTTTTGTAAAATCCCCCCATGATGACATCCAACGGATTGTTCCTGTTGATCCGATATCCCCAGCCTTCCGGCTTGCCGTTATCGACAAAGCCTTCGTAGACCAGATAATTGTAATAGGCGTCGGGGCTTCCTGAAAGGACAATGGTGCCGAAGCCGTACGCGTTGCCCTTGTCGTCAACTTCACCCGTATAACTTGTGCCGTCGGGCAAACTGACGGTCTTGATGTTTGTTGTTGTTTCTGTTGAAGGAAGGCGTGCAACCTCCACGCCACCAATGATGAGCGCTTTGTAAGGCTCCGTTGATTTAAATTTTCCGCTGTAGCTGTCGGTTTCATAGTTCTTTGTCACCCATCCAGACAGGAAGTCCTCCTGAAGAAGTTTTCCCCAGGTAATTCCTTCTCCACCACCGACTTTCGTTTCGGTGATTGAGCAATCGGTACACACATCGTTGATAAAGTTGCCGTGAAACAACCGCCCGTAAAGGACCTTGTATTTTCCATCCTGATCCACTTCTGTTTTGAAGAAGCCATCCTGTGTAGGGATGATCTTGATTCCCTCTCCATTCAGCAGACTATTTTTGAAGGTGCCTTCGCGAATGCGCCTTGGGCCATCATAGCCAAATTCGATGAGCGCCCCCTTGCCGTTTAACAGTCCTTTGTCGTACATGCCGCCTTCATACCAGGTGCAGTGTCTGGCGTCAACCGGTAGAGGCTCTTTATTTTTTATCAGATTGGTGAGCCAGATTTCAGCAGTTTGTGGAATACCCTGCAAGGCAACCCGATAGCCGTTGCCGGTAAGCACTCCACTTTTGAATTCGCCCACCTCGTAATATTGATATCCGTTGGTCCAGGGAGAACTGAGGTCGAAGGGGAGTGGATTCTTCTTATTGCCTTCAATGCGGTTAAGGCCATACCCGTTCTTACAGTTGCCTACGAGACATTTTTCCTTGTGGTACTGACTGTAGGATGGTGTGAAAATCAGGAGGGTCAGGAAGAGACACCCTGCTCCAACGATGAGGTGTGGATTGTTTGTCAAGCGCATACCTTTCATGCCTCCTGGCTTCGTAATATCTTTTCCATTTTTCTGCCTTTGGCTAGTTCATCGACCAATTTGTCGAGGTACCGGGCCTGCCGGGTTAGCGGATCTTCGATTTCTTCAATCCGGTATCCACAGATGACTCCTGTGATCAGATGTGCTTGCGGATGAAGCTTGGCTCGTTGAAAGAAGGTTTCAAACGTTACCTTTTCCTTGATCAACTCCTGGAGCTTCTTGTCATTGAAGCCGGTGAGCCAGGTGATCACCTGATGCAGTTCTTTTTTTGTCCTTCCTTTCTTCTCTACTTTCTGGACGTACATTGGATAGACCGAAGCAAAGATCATTTTGGCAATGCGTTGGCTTTGTGTGGCAGTATTCATGCTGATAAAACTATTCGAGTGAAATCAAATTCAAAGCTTCCATCTTATGAAAAGAATTGAAAGTAAATCATGGTAATGGCTATCCCCGATATGCTGATGATCAGCATGGCCAAAATCAGGTTGAGGAGTTTCAGGAGTATGGCTTTGCCGATGGATAGATTAAAGAAAATTCTGGAGGCCCAGACCCAATAGCTAATCTGAAAGGCAAGAGCAATGTACGTGTATGAATCGAGTTCCCTGAGGAAGTACCAGTACAGCATCAAAGGCATGGTCAGTAAGGTTGTATGACCTAGGATGAAGAGTGTGAACCAGC
Source organism: Cyclobacteriaceae bacterium (assembly GCA_016787625.1). Lineage (GTDB taxonomy): Bacteria > Bacteroidota > Bacteroidia > Cytophagales > Cyclobacteriaceae > ELB16-189. The sequence continues at coordinate 4,698 of JAEUUD010000103.1, read as the reverse complement.
TGTTCTGTGCAAAGCTGCGGTTAAACCTTTTGTAAACGAACCATGTTGCGAGAAGCAGGATCGGGAGATAAAATATCTTTTGCCCTATTTCACTGTTCAGAAAGGATAGTGTATCGATGACTTTATCAGGGATGCCCGTGGGAGCTGCCTCCTTCATCGAGTCTTGAACATCCTTCATCAATGCATCGAGGAGTCCGATCTTTGTGACAACGTAGGTCTCAAGTGCTGTTACTCCGAAATAATAGACAACGGGTGATAGATACCCGTCCTTTTTACCGCTGCAATAGTCGGTCACCATTTGACCGGGCTTTATCGTCAAATGCTTCAGGGTGGTTAATATCTTATTGTCCCAGCCGGTGAGTTCTTTGGTTACTTCCTTCAGTTCGTTGGTGCTCTTTTCGTCTGCCATAAAACATTGTGCCGGGTGCTATCGGCAAAATTAATCAGGACGTTAGCGAATGTAGGGAATAATTCTGATAGAGAATCTCAGAAATGCCCGCAGCGGATTAATGGATCATGCCCGCCTCGGACTAATGCCTCGCTCTTTTCGCATTGTCCATGCTGGACCATGATGTCGGGTGGTGCAGACTGCCTGCCACGCCCTGCTCAGAGATCCTTCAGCGCGGCAGAGGAACGCTCGTAGTGGATTTGGAGTTCATCAGGTATTGTCCAGTAAATTCTCATAACCTGTTTGTTATTTTTTCCATGGCGCTCACAGATTACAATGTACTACTTATGACGGCAATTTGGCCGCCGGTTTTCGGGTCATGGCATAGAGAACGTAAGATGCAACGATCCATATCAGTACAACGGTGATCCATCCAATAGGGGAGGCATTAAAATTAAATGGACTCGCCGATTTCTCAGACAAGGACGGGACAATGTCTTTGGTGTTGTTGATGGCGGCATGAAAAACCATCAGCGGTAAAAGATTGCCCTTGACTTTCCATAACAGCCAGGCCATGATCACTGAAAGCCCCGTTACCTGCATGAGGTACAGCGGGAAGGACTGGTTAAAGGTGTCAGCCGCTGCCAAGTAAAACAACGGAAGGTGCCAGGCGGCCCAGATGATGCCCAGTAGAACACCTGAAAGAGCAAGGCCGAATTTTTTTGACATCAGAGGAAGTGCATAACCGCGCCATCCGATTTCTTCGCCCGCCTGAACCCAGGTGGAGACAGCGAGGGCAGCCAGCATCATGTACCACGGTGTTGTCCCAAATGGCGGCCATGTATGATAGATCACGAAGAAGACTAGCGCTGCCAACCCTTTGATCAGCGCGATGAAGGTCAATGCAAATATGTACCACCCCGCCCCGGGGTTATTGAATGAAATTTTGCTAACCAGTTGTTTTACCCCTTCTCTTCCCCTGGAGGCTGCAGTCATCGCGATGGCTACCAGCCCGGGAGAAATCGCTCCCAGAAAAACCATGAGTTCTGCAAGCGTCGAAAACCCGGAACGATCCGCAAGAAGACTGGCGCCAATGAAGAGCGACCAGGCAACAAGAAAGGCGATCAAAAAGAAGAGAAGTAGCACGTTATTGAAGACAAGTCATCCTTCTTGTTTTCCCGATTGCATGGGTATAAAGTCCTCATATCCGGTAAAGTATTCTAGTGCTAAAATCAGGAGCATCGCGCTTGTATTATATACTTTCTGCATAATGACGGCCCAACCCAAGTAACCAAAACCAAAGAGGAAAAAGAAACAGTAAAAAGTCAACAAGCAAATAATACAGCAGAATTTAAGGAAATGAAGTTTCGACTTCAGGATAAATACAGTAATGGAAAATAAACCAATCAATGTTAAGACGATGGATATTACTCCTACGTCATGCAAAGGTGTTGCAATCAGGAAAATGAGTAAGATGTTGGCAGCGCCTATGTACTTTAGAATGTTGGCCCATTGTCTCTGAGCGATCTTTTTTGACATATTGATAAAAAAGATTCCATAGCCAACCGAATGGAACGCCATTCCAATGATGGCCCAGATCCTGCCAGGGTTATCGGAACCATTAAGCGCTTTTGGTTCAAACAAATTGCTCAGGAAATTCTTTGACCACTGAAATCCTACAGAATTTTTGTCAAGCAAGGAGCCTCCCGGATAGGCTAACGATGCGATGACGATCAAAATCACTGAGATGACCAGGCATATCAAAACCGAATGTGTCTTAACCGTTTGCCTGATTGTTTGACTTTCCATTTGTCGACGAGGTCTTTTTTTTGCATCAAGATAGCTTCCATGATGGCTAATGGTTGCGTTTAAGCCATGCAATGAGCAAGAATACAAAATGTCCTCGTTATCGTGAGCTCAGCAGCCGTCTTTGCCGGGGACACGTTTGTAAATTACTTGACCATCTCGTTCTACATAGTCGCCCGATACTATGGGATAAGAATACTTGGGGGCGTACGAGACACCGTGACTTCTTACAATGATTTTGTCGTTGACTTTCAGGCTATGCAATGACTGAAGTTCATAGGGTTTTCCTACCCCAAAACTTAGAATGTAATCGTCACCATTGATCCTGATCATCACTCCAAAACCTAATCGTGAGCCTGGTGGAAGGGAAAGGGAGGTTACAACAGCCTCCATATTGGCAGAAGCACTTACCTGACTTTTTATTTTAGCCCCACCGGCAAGTACTTTTTGACCTTGGGGAGACGCTTGCCATTTTTTGAACTTTATCCCATCTGGGGTGGCCTCCCATTTTTTCATCGCGTCATTCATTTCAACTGCAGAGCGTGGCTTTGGGGTTGATTTTTTAGAATCTTCATTTTTGATGTCCCGATTGGCAAATACCAGTCCGCTTACCACAACCAGCGATGAGATCAACGCATAAATGACTTTTTTCATATTTATTTAGTTTTAATGATCAATTCCAAATCTACGAGCCATTGTGCCCGGCTGTAGTAAGTGAATTGTTAAAAAGAGTAAACCAGATGTAAAATCTGTCTTGATAGAATCCTCTTGACTTATTTCTTGACAGTAATCTGTCCGCAAGGCAGGGCCTCGATCTGTGGTGGCATTCTATAGAAAAGTTTTTGCCCTTTTAATATTAGTTCTGCCCGGTTGCCTCCCCTTTGTTGATTTTGTGCTGAAGCTTTTGTCTGATAGAAAATACCTACAACATAGAAGAGGCATTCCTCGCCGGGTTTGATCGTTCTTTTAAACATGGTCGGCTTGTCAAGGGATTCCAGGTCTCTCACACCATAGTTAAACACGGTTTGCTTGTCAAGGGTCATCCTGTCTGTAGGCAGAAACAATTTGACAAAGGTGTCAGGTGAAGCAGGAATGGAGATGGAGTCGGCCGAAAAGTTCATGGTCAGTTCTAGCGGAGCCGTGGTCTTATTGACTACACGATTGAAAAATACCAGGCGACTATAATTGAAGTGTTTTTTGGTCGGTCCGGTGTATGCTCCGCCCCTTGGTAGGCTGTTTTGGATGGTAATTCCGTTGCTTGTTGTTTCGCTGTACCATTGAGTTTTAGACATCCCTTGACCCGCAGCGAAGGTGCAGAACGAATGAAGGACCAGGAAAGAAAGGATGAATCTAATCATTGAACCTTGTTGGGATGTTAGACAACAAACAGCAACATACAACCCAATGCAACGGCAAATATGGCAAACAAGCTGAAAAGAATATAGGCTCCCCAACGGTCAGTAAAAGTGTCAACCAAAATACGGTCAGGGGACTCAGGGTTCATAAACACATTGACATTCTCACCGACTTTATAGTTATCCGATCCAAAATTGATGCTGCTTTGGTGTGTGTACTCTCTTCCTTTGTAGGTGTACTTGAATATCGGAAAGTACCCGGTGCTGCGATGGCCCTCATCATCAACCGATTCAGATTCGATGATTTCAATCACGGTTGCTGAAATTCGGGATGCTTGCTTTGTAAATTGATAGTCGCCCCAAACGTAGTTGCCAATAACGGCTAAACCAGCCACGCCAATCAATAAAAAAAGTACGCCACCCAATGTTTGTGGCAGACCGATGTTCCTTTTTGGTGGAGATCCGCTCAGAGACCTGGATGGTATTTGCAGAGCAAGTTTTCCTGTAACAGCCATAGCCTCAGCCATCGGCATTCCAAGTGATTGGTGGAGAAACTCAACTGCCTCCATGCGCTTTCCCTTTAGCAAATATGCCACTACTCTCTCTTTGTCGCCTGGCAATAAGTCCATAGCCATTGAGTTTATGGATGAATGTAGGATGAATACCAGAATTAGTAAATAAGACTTTATCAGGTTATTCATTTTGTAGGCAATTCTGGGTCGTGACGCTGCTTCAAATACTGCAACCGGTGATTGCAAATGTACTTTATGTTTATTGCCTGTTGGAAAAAGGTCTTACAAAGCGAACTGTCATTCGCCTCGTGCTGTTAATGTTTGAAAGCTTACTGTGAATAGTGTAATGAATAATGCACCCAAACTTGCTATCGCTTTCTCAGATTTCCGAGTCAAAGTATTCTGATGATTGAAAGTCCAATGTATGTTGCAAGCAGTCCAAGTATTACACTTGAAGCCACGTAAACTGTCGCGTACCCAAGTTGTCCGACACGAAGCAAATTGACGGTCTCGCTTGAAAAAGCTGAAAAAGTCGTGAAGCCACCAATTAGTCCAGTTGCAAGAAATAGCCGCCACTCATTTGTCAGGCTGCCTCGGTCGGCCAGCCCAAAAAAAAGTCCGATGAGAAAGCAACCAA
>JAEUUD010000102.1 GCA_016787625.1 Cyclobacteriaceae bacterium | reverse complement strand
GGTGGAGGTGCGCAGGTGCGGATCCTTTTTGGACGTCTTAAAAATGTACGCATTGGCCACGCCGAATACCCAGCTTGTCTCCGTAGACAAGGCAACGAGGGGAAAGATCAGGAGTTTGTTCTTGTAGGTGATCTGGGAGGAATCGAATGACTGCGGAAGCGGGGTGAACTGAGTTCTTCTGTTTTGACCGTGAGCTGCTAACGAACCAAGTACGATAAAAAAAGATATTGCCAGCCGAACGCTCATAACGAAAGTTTCGTAAACATCTGCCAGGCGTGTCGGAGCTTGTGGTCCATGGTTGGTTGTATTGCTAATTTGGATTATTCATGGCAATTTGCGCCCCCAAATAAGCTATAAAACAGTTTTCGTTGAAGATTCCCGCGGCTTTTTTTCGTTTCCTCGCCCTTATCGTTGTCACTGTTACTCCCACTCTCGCACAAGAAACCATCGTGCGTGGAAAGGTGACGGATGCTGGAACAGGTGATCCCATTCCATTTGCCAATGTGGTATTCAAGGGTACCACCACCGGCGGGACGACCGACTTCGACGGCAAGTTTACCATCCGTGCCATCAGGGCAACTGACTCGATCATTGCGAGTTACATCGGCTACCGCCCACGATCAAAGGCCGTCAAGCGAGGTATCGATCAGGTCATCAACATTCAGTTGACAGAAGAGAAAACAAACCTCCAGGAAGTGGTTGTAAAGGCAGGAGAGAATCCGGCATGGCCTATCCTACGTGGTGTCGTTGATAACCGGGATAAGAATGACAAGCGCAGACTGGATGCGTATGAATACGACACCTACACCAAGACCGAGGTAGACATTGACCATATCACCGACCAGTTCAGACAGAAGAAGGTGATGAAGAAAATCGCGCAGGTGCTCGACAGCATCGACCGCGTAGTCGGTGAGGATGGCAAACCCATTCTGCCTCTCTTTATCACGGAAGGTGTTTCCAAGTACTATTACCGCGAGCGTCCGCAATTAAGCACCGAGACGATCCTGCGAACCAAGATCAACGGGGTAGGTCTCGATGATGGCACCATGGTCTCCCAGCTTGTAGGCTCAACCTTTCAGGAATATAACTTCTATCAGAACTGGGTTCCGATCATCAACAAGAATTTCGTCTCTCCACTCGCCGATGGCTGGAGACTTTACTATGACTACGACCTCATGGATAGTGTCTACCTGGGTGATGACTTCTGCTACCGGATCGATTTCTATCCGAAGAGCCCGCTGGAGCTTGCCTTCACAGGAACCATGTGGATCACCAAAAAGGAATATGCGCTAAAGCAGATGGACGCATCCATTGGCAAAGAAGCGAATGTGAACTTCATCGACCGCATCAAGATTCAGCAGGAGCTTACAAAAACAGAAGCCGGACAATGGCTTCCCATGAAGAACCGGGTGTTGATCAACATCAGCGAACTCAGCAAACAATCCGTTGGCCTCCTGGCCAAGTTCTACACAAGCAACAAGAATTTTGTCATCAACAAACCTCATGAGCAATCATTCTATGAACGCCGGATTAATGTGGCTGAGGATGCACAGGTCTTTGGTGAGGAAAAATACTGGGATACGCTTCGTCATGAGCCATTGTCATCCACCGAGCGAAGTGTTTATCAAATGATTGATACGCTGAAGAATATTCCTGTTGTGAAGACATACACAGAAATTTTCAAAGCCATCGTTGATGGTTATTACAGTTTGGGTAAGGTAGAAGTGGGTCCTTACCTGAGGACGTTTACATGGAACTCTGTGGAAGGGTTCCGGATCCAGGGTGGTTTCAAAACCAATTCAAAGTACAGCAAGAAAATGACCTATGGCGCCATGCTGGCGTACGGATTCGACGATCACCGCGTGAAAGCTTCCGGGTTTGCGGAGCGAATCATTGACCGGCGAAAATGGACCGTGATCAAGTTGAGTGCCCGAACCGATGTCGTGCGACTGGGTATTGATGATGATCAACTGGCGTCTAATCAGTTATTTCTTACGGCCGTCCGGTGGGGAAACTACCGAAGGGCGTACTATTTTGATGAAGTATCGCCGTCGATCAAACGGGATTTGTTCAAAGGCTTTTCTCAACGAATTGCCTTCCGGTATACTTCCTTCGACCCGACGTATCCGTTTGCTTACTACAAGGATCCGGGAGATGCCCTGGTGCCAGGGGCCCCGACGTACAACAAGTTTGAAACTTCTGAGGTGTTTTTCGAATCGAGGTATGCACGCGATGAGACATACATTCAAAATGGCAACGAGCGTGTGAGCCTTGGCTTGCGCAAGTGGCCTGCAATAACCTTTCGTTACACCAGGGGCATTCCAACTCTTTTTGGCAGTGACTACCAGTTCAACAAATTCAGGCTGCAAGTGGATAAAAGGATACGCATGGGAGTACTGGGTGTTGGTATGATGACGTTGGCCGGCGAATATATTCCCGACAAACTGCCTTACCCGCTGCTCGGTGTTCATCTTGGCAATCAATCATTCCTCTACAGCCAGTTTGCTTACAACCTGATGAACTTTGGCGAATTTGTCAGCGATCGCTACGTGACCCTCAGATACCGACAGTTTCTGGAAGGCCTTCTGCTCAATCGAATTCCGCTGATGAACAAGCTTAAGTGGAGGCTGGTAGCCACCACGAACATCATCTACGGAGAACTGAGCCAGGAGAACAGGAACCTGATAGCCTCACAAACTCCTGACGGTTCAGCGACTTACCCCACAGGCTACTTCAGCGGTACTCCTTATGTAGAAGTAGGGTATGGCGTTGAGAATATTTTCCATTTCTTCCGGATTGACTTCATCCACCGGTTGACCTATCTCAGTAAGCCTGATGCGCGCCCCTTTGGTGTGCTGGCTACGGTGCAGTTCAAGTTGTAAGCTCATCTTCTCTCACGGCGATTCCTTGAAATGTTGCATATTTGCAGCCTTAAATAGGTTTTTGTTGAATGAGTGAAGTAAGCATCACATTACCCGACGGTTCGGCCAGGTCTTATCCATCCGGTGTTACCGGCATGGCCATTGCACAAAGCATCAGTGAAGGATTGGCCAGGAACTCGCTGGCCATTGAAGTCAATGGAGAAATCCGTGACCTCTCAAGACCGATTACAGGAGATGCATCGATCAAGATATTGACCTGGAATGACAAAGGCGGCAAGTATGCGTTCTGGCATTCCTCCGCTCACCTCTTGGCTGAGGCGCTTGAATCATTATATCCCGGAGTGAAGTTTGGCATCGGTCCTCCCATAGAAAACGGATTTTACTATGACGTTGACCTTGGCGAAGCAGCCTTTGGCGAGGATGACCTTCCCAAAGTAGAGGCACGAATGATCGAGCTTGCGAGAAAGAGTAACGTCTTTGCACGCAGAGATGTCACCAAGGCAGATGCACTGGACTTCTTCAGAAAAAAAGGCGACCCGTATAAAATAGAGTTGATAGAGAACCTGGAGGACGGCTCCATCACTTTTTATGAGCAAGGTGCTTTTACAGACCTGTGCCGTGGACCACACATTCCCAACACTGGATTTATCAAGGCAGTTAAACTGCTCAACGTTGCCGGCGCTTATTGGCGCGGTGACGAGAAAAACAAAATGCTGACCAGGATTTACGGCATCACTTTTCCCAAGCAAAAAGAACTCGATGAATACCTCCACATGCTGGAGGAAGCAAAGAAGAGGGATCACCGTAAACTGGGAAGGGAACTTGAACTGTTTGCCTTCTCAGAGAAAGTGGGTATGGGATTACCCTTGTGGCTGCCGAAAGGCACCGTGTTGCGTGAGCGGCTGGAGCAATTCATGCGCAAAGCACAAATCAAGGCGGGATATGATCCTGTTGTGACACCACACATTGGCGGAAAGGCTTTGTATGTTACCTCCGGGCACTATGAAAAGTATGGTAAGGACTCGTTCCAACCCATTCACACGCCGGACGCAAGCGAGGAGTTCCTGTTGAAGCCCATGAACTGTCCTCATCATTGTGAGATTTACAAAGTCAAACCAAGGTCGTACAAAGACCTTCCGATACGTTATGCAGAGTTCGGAACGGTTTACAGGTATGAACAGAGCGGTGAGTTGCATGGGCTCACACGCGTTCGTGGATTTACACAGGATGACGCCCACATTTTCTGCAGACCGGATCAGGTGAAGGAGGAGTTCATCAAAGTGATTGACCTTGTGCTTCATGTGTTCCGTTCCCTTGGGTTTGAGAACTACACAGCTCAGGTGTCTTTGCGGGACCCGGACAATAAGCAGAAATACATAGGCGAAGATGCATTGTGGGACCGTGCTGAGCGTGAGATTCAGGAGGCGGCAGATGAGCGCGGACTGAAGACCGTAGCTGTCAAAGGTGAAGCGGCATTTTACGGACCCAAGCTTGACTTCATGGTGAAGGATGCACTGGGCCGGAGCTGGCAGTTGGGTACCATTCAGGTCGACTATCAGCTTCCGCAGCGCTTTGAGCTTGAGTACATTGGTTCTGACAACCAGAAGCACCGGCCGGTGATGATTCACCGGGCGCCGTTCGGTTCGCTCGAACGTTTTGTAGCGGTGTTGATTGAGCATTGTGCCGGCAATTTTCCGCTGTGGCTTTCGCCTGACCAGATTGCTGTCCTTCCGATTTCTGAGCGGTTCAACGACTATGCGGAGTCTGTGATTCAGGATTTAAAGAACCAGGATATCCGTGGTTATCTGGATGACAGGAATGAGAAGATTGGTCGTAAAATTCGGGATGCGGAAGTGAAGAAGGTTCCATTCATGCTGATCGTAGGTGAGAAGGAGGCTGCCGAGAGGCAGGTGGCTGTGCGTAAGCATGGGGAGGGTGATCAGGGGACCGTTACCCTGACGGAGTTCATACAAAGGGCATCGAAAGATTTTGCGATGCCGGTATAGTGTCTGTCGCCTTAAAAATTCGCGGCAATAGTAAGGAAAGAATGAAATTATGGTGATATTTGCGGCCCCGCAAAGTGCCCAATGGGCTGTTTTTGCAGGGTAATTGATAAGAAACTGATGTTAAACTTAAACCCAACGAGTGGCATTTTTTCCAGGTAGTAGTCGTCCTCCAGGGGGCAGTCGCCCACCGGGAGGAGGAGGTCGTCCGTACAACAGGGGCTTTCGCCCAAGGGTAGTCGAGGAACCTTACCGAATTAACGAGCGCATTACTGCTCCCCGTGTACGTGTAGTGGGGGAGAATATCAAGGTGGATGTTTATCCCATCCAGGTGGCCATCAAGTTGGCACAGGAACAGGGGTTGGATCTGGTTGAGATTTCTCCTAATGCTGATCCGCCTGTTTGCAAAGTCATTGATTACTCGAAGTTTAAGTACGAGCAGAAGAAGAAACAGAAGGAGATAAAGTCAAATGCCCAGAAGACCGTCGTCAAGGAGATGCGGTTTGGGCCAAATACGGATGATCACGACTTCAACTTTAAGGTGAAGCATGCGATCAACTTCCTCAAGGAGGGCGCCAAGGTGAAGGCGTACGTGCACTTCGCCGGCAGGTCCATCGTATACAAAGAGCGCGGAGAAATTCTGCTGCTCAAGTTTGCGCAGGCCCTGGAGGATGTGGGTAAAGTGGAACAGATGCCCAAGCTGGAAGGAAAAAGAATGTATATGATGGTCGCCCCTAAACCAGGTGGTGGCGGTGGTAAGAAGTAGTCAAGTAGATTTTTAACAGTAGAGAGATGCCGAAATTAAAGACAAAGTCAGGTGCTAAGAAGCGGTTCAAGGTTACCGGTACCGGTAAGATCAAGCGCAAGCATGCCTACAAGCGCCATATCCTGACCAAGAAAGGAACAAAGCAGAAGAGAAGACTCGGACACAGTGCAGTCGTCAAGAAAGTTGACGTAGGCAATGTGCGCCCGATGCTTCCCTATGCCCTGTAGTCCCTCGATCACAGATCCAGGGAGGTTTATTTAATGTTTAACCCGGTCTCCGGCTAAAGTTCTCTAAAGGGAGACGCCAACGACCAAAAAATGTAACGTACTATGCCACGTTCAGTGAATCACGTAGCATCCCGCGCCAAGCGCAAGAGGGTGCTCAAACTCGCCAAAGGTTTCTTTGGGAGAAAAAAGAATGTTTGGACAGTTGCCAAGAATGCTGTCGAGAAAGGTCTCGGCTATGCATACCGCGACCGTAAAGCCAAGAAGCGCGACTTCCGCGCCCTTTGGATTCAACGTATCAACGCCGGTGCCAGGCTGCACGGAATGTCATACTCTGAGCTGATGGGCAAACTGAAGAAGGCAGGCATCGACCTCAACCGGAAAGTACTGGCAGACCTGGCCATGAATCACCCGGAAGCATTTGCCGAAGTAGTGAACAAGTTGAAGTAATATAGAAAGGGGCTGAGCCCCTTTTTTTATGCAAAAACATCCATGAACAGGTCCAAGAAAATATTCGTAGGCTTTGCCATTGGATTCGCCATCATGATTGCCTGGATCGTAGTTGACATCAGTCGAAAAACGACATTTCCTGGCTCCAAAAAACCCAAAAAGGAAGCCCCCGCTGATACGACCAAAAACCGCTCGTCGCCAAAATCAGCAACTCACCAACCTTAAAACCAGCCGATCGTCCGGGGTTAACAGGACCCGAAGCAGCCATCTATCTTCGGTACAGATTAAAGCCAACTATAGACAGGAATTTCCCCCGGGGTCAAGGACTTTGGGGGATTTTCTTTTTCTGTCAATTCCGGTGTGCTGTTTTTTGCATAATTTCCATCAGACCTTAACTCCGGACTATGAGGAAATTTGCTTTTTCTTCACACCTTCCCTTTGCCTTACTCCTGACCTTCGGCTGCGTCAACAAGGAGATTCCAAAATTCAGCTGTGATGACTCAGACCTTGCCGTAAGCAAAGTGTCGTCCAAAGATGCTTCGACCTGTTCTACCAAGGATGCAGAAGTAGAGATCGCTGGAGACCTGGGTAATCCTCCGTATGAATACTCAAGTGACGGCGGTGTGTTCCAATCCAATCCCGTGTTCACCGGGCTTTGGGCAGGCACATACACCTTTACAGTGAGAGATTCCAAAGGCTGCACCAGGGATCTGGCCGTTACCATCGGCGCTGCCAATTCCACACTGGCCACCACCTTTACCTCAACGGCAGATACGGAATGTTTCAACCCGCACAATGGCACTATTGAGGTTACACCCACTGGCGGGGTGCCACCATATGAACTGAAGATCGACGGAGGTGCATTTGGATCGGCAACGTCATTCGAGAACCTCACCAATGGTATCCATGTTGTTGTCGTGCGTGACTCCGAGAACTGCACACTCAGCATGAGCATCCCTGTTGACCGTGGCGATACCGGGACGAGTTATGCATCAGAGATTCAGCCAATCCTTAATGCTTCATGCAATTTTTCATCCTGTCATGGCGCAGGGAGTTCGCGCGGCGACTGGACGGTGTACAGTAATGTTAAAGCGGGGGCCACCAACATCAAGAACCGCACAACCAATGGCTCCATGCCACCGCCTGGAAGTGCGGACCTTACCTCCGAACAAGTCCAGCTTATTGCCTGTTGGGTTGCCGATGGTGCCAAAAACAACTAGCCTTATGAAATTTATCCTCTTCGGTTGCCTGCTGATTGTTTCCAGTCACGCAAGCGGTCAAAAATACATTTCAGAGAAATCATCGGTCACTTTTTTCTCCAAAGCCTCGATCGAGGATATTTCTGCACGAAATGAAAAATCAATGTGCCTGCTTGATACGGGCACAGGAGACATAGCCTTCTCGATTCCGATTAAGGAGTTTCTCTTTGAGAAGTCCCTCATGCAGGAACACTTCAATGAAAAGTACATGGAGTCCGACAAGTTCCCCAAGTCAACTTTTCAGGGGAAGCTTACCGGCTTCTCTATGACAGGTACAGGATCTCAACCGGTTGTTGCTAACGGAAAGTTGACCATCCACGGCGTGACGCGCGATGTTGAAGTCACGGGTACATTCGTCATGGATCAGCAGATCATCATGGCCGCCAAATTTGTCGTGAAGCTGGAAGATTACCAGGTGAAAATTCCCCAATTGCTTTGGAAGAACATCGCCGAGTCTGTTGAAGTAAGTGTAGACTTTACCCTCAAGCCTTATGAAAAGTAGTATCATTCTATTCTTTGCCTTGGTGACAGTTTCTGCCCAGTCGCAGGATTTGCTGGCAGAACTGGACAAGAAGACGCCATCAACACCGGATTACGTCCAGGCAACATTCAAGAGCACACGTCTCGTCAACGGGCAAACCATGGAGACTAAGGGGAAGGGTGCTTTGGAATTTATCTTTGCCCATCGCTTCGGGCCGATAAGCAGTGGCGCCTATGAGTTGTATGGCCTGGACCAGGCCTACGTACGTCTGGGCCTTGAATATGGAATCACGGACCGCCTTGGGGCAGGCTTTGGCAGAAATTCCGAGGATAAGACCATGGATGCCTATCTGCGATACAAGGTGCTAAGGCAGCAGTCGGGTGGTGGGGGTTCACCTGTCACCGTCACCGCTTTCGGCATCGCGGCAGTGAAGACATCGCCGCGAAAGGAAGATGCGACCTATGATATCCAGTTTGAGGACCGCCTGTCGTATACAGGCCAGTTTCTCATAGCGCGCAAATTCAACCAGAGCCTCTCCATCCAGCTGGTGCCAACACTGGTCCACAAAAACACCGTTGACCGTTCCATTGAACCCAACAACCAGGCATTGATTGGCTTTGGAGGACGTCTGAAACTCACAAGAAGCGTAGCACTCACAACAGAATACTACTATCGATTCGATGTGCCCGATGCCAACCCGTACTACAACCCAATTGGCTTCGGTGTTGACATTGAGACAGGAGGGCATGTTTTTCAGCTGGTGATGACCAATAGCCGGGGGCTGACAGAACGGGCTTACCTCACTGAGACGAACGGCGATTTTTTCAAGGGTGACATTCACCTGGGTTTTAATGTGACGAGGACCTTTCAGCTGAAGAAACAGAAGTAGCATGGCATCATAAATCTTCTATTTTTGTGAGAACCGCATTTCGTTGCTACTCACGTCCATCATCGCCTACCTTGCCGTTACCGTACTCCTTGGTTATTGGGCATCACGAAGAGTAAAGACTGCTGGCGACTTTATGCTCGCCGGCAGAAGCCTTCCGCTGCTGCTAAGTTCATCCGCACTTTTTGCTACCTGGTTTGGTTCTGAGACGGTCTTTGGGGCATCATCCGAATTCCTGAAAGGTGGATTGTATGCCGTGATTGAAGATCCTTTTGGCGCAGCTTTTTGCCTTATCCTTTTCGGAATGTTCTTCGCCCGCAAGCTGTACAACATGAATCTCCTTACGCTTGGGGATTATTTCAAAGTACGCTACGGTCCTAAAACAGAATTGATGGCCAGTGCATTCCTGGCGCCGCCTTACATGGGCTATATCGCGGCACAGCTGGTGGCCATGGCGCTCATCCTGAATGTCGTTTCCGGACTTGACATCTGGATCGGGGTAGTGGGCAGTGCCGCGGTCGTCACCTTCTACACGTATGTCGGCGGCATGTGGGCCATTTCCATCACTGACTTCATCCAGAGCATCATCATCATTATCGGGTTAGTCGTGCTTTCTGTGGTTCTCGCCAACAAGGCGGGAGGTGTGCAAGCTGTTTTCAGCGAAGTGCACCCTGAGAATTTTCGATTTTTCCCTGCACCAGAATGGAAGGAAGTAACCGCCTGGCTTGCTGCCTGGTCTGTGCTGGGACTTGGGTCTATTCCTTCGCAGGATGTGTTCCAGCGATCGATGTCATCAGGTTCGGCCAACACGGCTGTGCGTTCGTGCTACTACGCCGCCATCCTCTACCTGACGGTAGCCATGCTGCCGTTGTTCATCAGCCTTTGCACCAAACACCTCTATCCCGACCAGGTAAGTGGTGACACGCAACTAACGCTGCCCATGATGGTGCTTCAGCATA
>JAEUUD010000101.1 GCA_016787625.1 Cyclobacteriaceae bacterium | reverse complement strand
CAAGGAGTGTCACATTGGCTTCGATGGGCAGATTGGGAGGACTGGTGGCTATCGACGTTCCGACTGTGAAGTTTAAGGTGCCGGCTTTGAGGAGCGCTTCAGTAAGTCTTTCAGGGCTAATTCCAAGATTAATTTGACGATTGACGGAGCCTAGGGCGCTACTGGTTGAACTTGCAGGGAGCGTACCAGGTGGCAGGTCAAAGCCGGTGACAGAACTATTGTCAGGGAGCTCAAACAGATCAAGCACACCAGTAGAACCGAGTGTTTGGGTATAATGAAAATACAGAAGACCGTCGGGATAGGACTTGACGTAAGCCGAGTCCTTGCTTGTAATCATATCGAGGAGCCCCACATCTCCGAAGGCGATGGGGAATGCAAAAGTGGGTGTTACGGTAACCTGGCTAAAATCATAATCCTTCTCGCTCAGGCAGGACGCAAGAAAAGCCAGACAAACCAGGAACAGCACTTTTGAACGCATGGAGGGGATTTAGCTGGCGTTAATCACAAACAAGATAATGGAAGTAACCGGTTAACTCAATGCACCCCTTTTGATTTCATCGACAACGGACGGGTCCAGCAATGTGGTGATATCTCCAAGGTTGGAAGTATCACCTTCTGCTACCTTACGCAGGATCCTCCTCATGATCTTTCCAGATCGGGTCTTTGGAAGACCGGAAACGAACTGAATTTTGTCAGGCTTGGCGATCGGTCCAATGATCTTTGCTACAACTTCCCTGATTTCGCTACGTAGCTTATCCTCATCGGAAGGTTTTTCATAACAAATGACAAAGGTGTAGACACCTTGTCCTTTAATATCATGTGGATACCCGACAACCGCTGACTCGCACACCGCTGGATGCTCATCGACGGCGCTTTCAATTTCTGCGGTACCCATGTTGTGTCCTGACACGATGATGATGTCATCCACCCTTCCGGTAATGCGATAGAATCCCTCTGCATCCCTGCGACAGCCGTCGCCGGTAAAGTACATCCCTGGAAATGTTGAGAAATAAGTTTCACGGAATCGTTGGTGATTGCCATAGATCGTTCGGGCCATTGAAGGCCAGGGGAACTTCATGGCCAACCTGCCTTCACCCGTGCCTGTAATCTCTTTGCCTTGTTCGTCCATGAGGGTTGGTTGAATACCCGGCAAAGGCAACGTAGCGTAAGTGGGTTTAAGCGGTGTAACCCCGGCTATAGGTGAAATCATGATGCCACCTGTTTCGGTCTGCCACCAGGTGTCAACGATCGGACATCGTCCCTTACCGATGTTCTTGTTATACCAGTGCCATGCTTCTTCATTGATCGGCTCTCCTACGGTTCCAAGTATCCGGATGGATGACAAGTCATACTTATTGACATAACTGATTGGCGCCTGCTCCAGCGATCGGATGGCTGTAGGCGCGGTATAGAAAATGTTAACCTTGTGCCGTTCAATGGTCTGCCAAAATCTTCCCGGATCCGGCCATGAAGGAATTCCTTCAAAAAGCAAGGTTGTCGCTCCGGCCAGGAGAGGTCCATAAATAATGTATGAATGGCCTGTGACCCATCCGATGTCAGCCGTGCACCAGAACAACTCTTTATCCTGGTACTGAAAAACTGTCCTAAAGGTATATCCAATAAACACCATGTATCCTCCGCAGGTATGAACCATTCCTTTCGGTTTACCTGTGGACCCCGATGTATAGAGAATAAAGAGTAAATCTTCAGCATCCATCATCTCAGGCACACAATCCGCGGATTGAGACATCACCTCCTCATGCCACCAGAAATCCCGACCAGACTTCATGGGCGAATTTGATCCAGTCCTCTTCAAGACAATGGTTTCTCTGACGGTTGGACATTGCAAAAGCGCTTCATCCACAATGGCTTTCAGGTCTAGTTTCTTGTCGCCACGAAATGAACCATCAGCGGTAAGAACAACGGAGCAACCGCAATCATTGATTCTGTCGACAAGTGAACCGGCAGAAAAGCCAGCGAAAACGACCGAGTGCACGGCTCCAATTCTTGCGCAACCAAGGACAGCATAAATCAACTCGGGAACCATTGGCATGTAAATGCAAACCCGATCACCTTTTTTCACATGATGGCTGCGCAACATGTTGCCAACCTTGCACACTTCCCGATGAAGTTCCTGATAAGAAATTTTCCTTGGTGCCTCAGATGGATCGTTTGGTTCCCAAAGAATGGCTGTTTGGTTGGCCCGATGCGGCAAGTGTCTGTCCAGGGCGTTCTCTGTGATGTTCAATTTACCACCCTGAAACCACTTGACTTCCGGTTTATGAAAGTCCCACTGCAGCACCTTATCCCATTTCTTTCTCCAGACAAATTCACTGGCTACTTCGGCCCAAAATTCATCCGGTTTGGATGTACTGACCTCGTATTGCTTGTGATAATCAGAAAGGGTTTTAATGATGTCCATAGACATTGGTCGTTGTCTAAAAGTCTGTCACTTTCTGCAATTTTCAAAGCAGACCCTTGTGGACAAAAAAGTGGAAAAGGATGGGATCAGGCCGTAGCCAGGGTAGGATTGAAACCAGGTTCACCAAGAACTTTCAATAGTCTTTTGTGTGCAACCATGGCATCCCAGAAAGTTCTTTTTGACTTATAGGGTACGCCAAATTCTTCGGCTGTGCTCTTGACAATCGGTGCCAGAGCCCTGTAGTGAACGTGGCAAACATTGGGAAAGAGGTGATGCTCAACCTGAAAATTGAGTCCTCCGACATACCAGGACAACAGCCGATTTTCTGTAGCGTAGTTGGTTGTTGTGTGAAGCTGGTGAACGGCCCAGTTATTTTCGAGGTTGCCCTGGCCGTCGGGCTTGAAATAAGATGTTCCCTCAATAACGTGGGCTGGTTGAAACACTACGGCGAGGATAAAGCCCGCCACATAATGCATTAAAAGAAAACCAACGATGATTTGTCCTGCAGAATAAGGAAGGATCATGATCGGCAGCACGAGTACGTAGCCGATATATACAAGCTTGCTTGCGATGAGAATGGCCCACTCGGAATAAATGTTTGCTTTCTGTTTCTTCACAAGCCCTTCACGCTGATACTTCACAAGCCTTCCAAAGTCCTTCCCGAGAACCCATACAAGGGTCATCAATCCGTACAGAAACCAGGCGTAAACAAATTGAAACCGATGAAATGGTTTCCAGGGTGACTCAGGTGCCATGCGCAATGCACCACGGGGGCTGATATCCTCATCAGCATCAAAAATATTGGTATAGGTATGATGAAGGACGTTGTGTTGAACTTTCCAGTTGAAGGCATTCCCACCAATCACGTTGAGGGAAAAACCAAGCAAATTATTCACCCATGCCTTAGTTGAGTAAGAACCATGGCAGGCATCATGCATAACGGAAAGTCCGATGCCTGCGACGCCGGTGCCCATCACCAGACAAAGCAGCAGATAGATGCCATATGTTGACGCCATTCCGCTCAGCATCATACCGAACGGAACAAAATACAACAGCAGCATGAATATGGTTTTGAAAACCATGGCTGAATTTGCGTTCCTGCTAAGGTTATTGTTCTTGAAATGCGCATTCACCCGCTGACTAAGCGTAGCATAGAATTCCGGCTGGATGTTGGCAAATTTGATGGTCATTTCAGTAGTCAGTTCATCAATGACCACACATGGAGATCATTCGGAGGGTCAAAGATACGCAAAAAGAGATCGGCTGAAATGGATCAACCTGGGTAGGGAAAAAGTGCGTTTTTACTGCAGAATCTTAAGGTCGGCCGCAATCCCATCCGACACAAAGGTTTTTATGCCATCAGCCGTTGTGTACTGAAAAAGGACATCCAGTTCGGGATGACTGCGTAGAATTTCTATTCCCTTCTCATGCCCCATGGACATGAAGGCTGTCGCCCATGCGTCTGCCGTTGAACAGTCTTTGGCAAAGACCGTCGCACTGAGCAGTTCGCGCTGTACAGGAAATCCGGAGAAGGGGTCAATGGTATGTGAGTACTTTTTCCCTTCCACCTCGCGATAATTGAAGTAATTGCCTGATGTGGAAAATCCCCTGTTTTTTAGTGTAGCCTGCGCCCGAAACTTTTGTTCAACATAGTCGGAGTTGGGATCGAGGATGCCGATCTCCCACCAGCGATCTTCCGAAAGGTTTTTTCCTGAAGCCACTCCTTCTCCTCCAAGCTCTACAAAGAAGTTGGTGACTCCCTTGAGTCGTAGAAAGTCGGCGATAACATCGGCCCCATACCCTTGGCCAATTCCTCCAAAATCCAATTGAACCCTCGCATCACTCTTCCATACGCTGTCATTGTCGAAGTTTATTTTTTCAAATCCAATGAATGCCTGGATGGCGAGTATTTCTGATGTGTCGGGTCTTTCAATTTTTCGCGGGCCAAATCCCCAGGCATTAACCAGAGGCATGACCGTTGGGTCATAAGCCCCTTGTGAGCCAATCACCACTTCTCTGGATTTCCTAAGGGGTGGGAGTAAGTAGGGCAAGTGAAACTTGAACGACCTTTCTGCCCGGTTGAAACGTGAAATCTCTGAAAGTGAATCATAGGTGTTGATGGATTGATTCACCAAAATCATCAGTGAATCCACAGCCGTCTGAAAATCGCGATCCGCCGCATCAAAGTAAATGATGTGATACGTCGTTGCCATGGTTTGGCCCTCCAACCTGTGCTCTTTCGCCATTTGTTGTTGCCGGTACTTCCACACAACGAACATGGCGGTCAACAGCAGCAGGCCATACAATGAGTTTTTGAGTCTGGGATTCACGCGGCAAATAAAATGAAAATCGATGGCAAGGTTAAAAAATAAATTTGAAGCAAGGCCGCCCCGGCGTAGCTTTGAGTATTGAGTCACTCATGCGTGAAGATTATCTCAAATCGGATAAAGAGAGCCTGAATCCCGCCGAACGGGAAGTCGAGAAGGCGCTTCGACCGCTTACGTTCGATGATTTCACCGGTCAGCAAAAAGTCGTTGATAACATCAAGGTCTTCGTTCAGGCTACTCGACAGAGAGGTGAAGCACTGGACCATGTACTGCTTCACGGCCCCCCGGGGTTAGGCAAGACAACACTTTCATTCATTATTGCCAATGAATTGGGCAGTCAGATTAAAGTGAGTTCCGGACCCGTCATCGACAAGCCGGGTGATCTTGCAGGATTGCTTACCAATCTTGAAGCAAACGATGTTCTCTTCATAGATGAAATTCATCGGTTGAATCCTGTCGTGGAGGAATACCTCTACTCGGCCATGGAAGACTTCAGAATTGATATTCTGCTGGACAGTGGTCCAAATGCCAGATCGGTCCAAATCAATCTCAACCCATTTACACTCATTGGTGCTACAACCAGGGCCGGATTACTGACTTCTCCCCTGCGGGCACGCTTCGGAATCAATGCAAGGCTTGAATATTACGATTCCTCGTTGCTTACAAAAATTATTTTCCGATCTGCAGGGATACTCAATACACACATTGAACAGGACGCCGCCCATGAGATTGCGCGCCGCAGCCGGGGCACACCACGAATCGCCAACAATTTGCTGAGGCGAACAAGAGATTTCGCGCAGATAAAAGGAGACGGCGTCATTACCAAAGCTGTCGCACAGATGGCCCTGAAGGCCCTTGACGTCGATGAACACGGACTTGATGATATGGATAACCGCATACTCAACACCATCATTGGTAAATTCAAAGGCGGTCCCGTGGGTCTAAGCACGATTGCTACGGCCGTGGGCGAGGAAGCAGAGACGATTGAGGAAGTGTATGAACCCTTCCTCATTCAGGAAGGATACATCAAGCGCACAGCCCGCGGCAGGGAGGCCACTTCACAGGCATACAAGCACCTGAACATAGCACCTCCTGCTTCCAGAGGTCCAGGCTTATTTGACTAACATGTCTGTTGAAGCCCACACGCGGGTTGTTAAGTCCATTGCGGCTGACCTGGGGTTTTCGTTTTGTGGAATTTCCAAGGCTGTATTTCTTGAAGACGAAGCCCCAAAACTTGAGGCCTGGCTCAACAAGGGCTATGCAGGCAAAATGGAATATCTGGAAAGGAACTTTGACAAACGTCTTGACCCCAGATTGCTTGTCCCAGGAGCAAAGTCCATCGTCAGCCTCATGTATAATTACTATCCTCCTCCAGACAAGCACCCTGTTGCCGGGTTTAAAGTTGCCAAGTATGCCTATGGCGAGGACTACCATTTTGTCGTTCGTGATCTGCTGCATGACTTTATGAATCGACTCAGAGAAAAAGTCGGGAACGTTGATGGGCGTGTCTTCGTTGATTCCGCTCCCGTCATGGAAAGGGCCTGGGCAGCAAAATCAGGTCTTGGATGGATCGGTAAGAATAGTCTGCTCCTGAATAAAGAACGCGGCAGTTTCTTTTTTCTCGCAGAACTTATTCTCGATCTGGAATTGGATCCTGACGGAGCTGTGAAAGATTACTGCGGAACGTGCACTGCATGCATGGATGCATGCCCCACTGAAGCTATTCCAGCGCCATATGTTGTTGACGGAAGCAAGTGCATCTCTTACTTTACCATTGAACTCAAAGAGGCCATACCAGGGGATGTGAAAGGAAAATTCCAGGATTGGGTCTTCGGTTGCGACATCTGTCAGGACGTATGCCCATGGAACAGGTTTGCAAAACCTCATAACGAATCAAGATTCAATCCACCGGCTGAGTTGGTCAATATGACGCGGGAAGACTGGCTTGATCTTTCCAGGGAAGTTTTTACACGCGTATTTGATCGCTCACCCCTTTTGCGTCCGGGGTTCGAGGGGGTAAAAAGAAATATCCAGTTTGTTTCTTGATGTCAGGCGACGACGAAGCACCTGTTAAGTATCGCCTGGTGGTCTCCAAACTTCTCATAGCACCAGCGTTTCAATTCTTGTATTTCTTCAGCGATCAGCATTTTGATGGCTTTCTTCAATTCCTTTTCAAACAGGCGCGCATCGAAACTCACCCGTGTGAGTACCGTCTTTACGTAATTCAACATGGCGAAGAATTTTTGTCTGTGAGGCATATCCCCATACATGGGATATAACGTTGAAAGTAACATTTCAGTCACAGAGTTAAAAGAAAATATAAATTTGTCTCCGCAATGCGTTGCGCAACAATTGCAATGAAGAAAATAGAACTCAAATCGCTCTTTTTTGCCCTCCTGATGATTCAGGGGCTCTCGGCGAGCGCACAACAGATTCATATCATTTTGGGCCCCGATGAAATCGGGGAAAATCAGGCCTGGACCGTATCCATTACCATTCTCAATGATCAGTTAAAGACCTACGGCGGGTTCCCCGAAATTCCAGGATTTAGAAAAAGAGGCACCAGCACCCAATCGCAGACCAACATCAACAACGGTCAGGTTTCGTCTTCGCAATCTGTCATCATGACCTACGGCCCGACACAGCAGGGAATCATCAATGTGCCACCATTTTCCATCAAGGTAAACGACCAGGTGGTCAACTCCCCCGGCAAGAAAGTCAAGGTTGGACCACCCATACAGGTTCAGGCAAGGGATCCGTTTCGCAGTTTGTTCGATACCCGCGATCAGTTTGGAGATTCGAGAACCGAAACAGAGTTTGTAGACATCAAGGAAGATGCGCTGCTGGCTTTGAGTACCAGCAAGGATGAGGTGTTTGTAGGAGAAGGTTTTACTGCAACGCTCTCATTTCTTGTGGCCGACAATAACAGGGCGCCCATGCAGTTTCATGATCTCGGAAGGCAGCTATCTGAAATTCTTAAGAAACTAAAACCATCCAACTGCTGGGAAGAGAATTTTAACATTGAAAACATTGAAGGAGAGTCCGTCAATATTCAAGGTAAGGGCTATACCCAATACAGAATTTACCAGGCCACTTTTTTTCCGTTGAATACCGAGACGGTTTCATTTCCTTCCGTTGGATTGGAGATGATCAAATTCAAGGTTGCAAAGAATCCGTCATTCTTTGGCCAAAACCGCCAGGAAGATTTCAAAACTTTCTATTCCAAACCGAAGGCTGTCAAAGTCATAGAATTACCTCCACATCCACTGCAGCATTCGGTGGCCGTTGGAAACTATCAGCTGGATGAAGAAATCACTTCTACGGAACTCAAAACGGGTCAAAGCATATCGTATACATTCAACATTTTCGGCGATGGAAATATTTCATCGGTAGAGCGGCCGGTCATTCCAAAGGACGAGCATTTTGATATCTATGAGCCGAATGTGCAGCAAAACATCAGGCGCGAGAAAGGCCGCATATCAGGAACCAAGAGCTTCAAATATTTCATCGTACCCAAAGAACCCGGAAGCTATGACCTGGGAAAGTATTTCTCATGGGTGTACTTCAATCCAGCGAAGAAGCAGTATGATACGCTGAAGTCAAAGACCTTCGTGACGGTCGAAGGTGAAAGCCAGCGCAATCAAGCCATCCAGAGCACAGATGTTGGTTCGTTTTATGACCGGATTGAATTAACTGACAACACGCTTCAATCGGCTTCGGCATCGGGTTGGGTGAAGACGAGCGCTAACCTGTTTATTGTGGCGATGCTTGGGTTATCGATTTTTGTTGTTGTTCGTAAAAAACGTTGACCGGTCGATATCCTCCCTGCGGTACCATTTCAGGTTTCGGTTTCTTTGATCATATTGATGCTTAATTAAATGGGGAGCACCTACGGAAAGATCTTTACCATCACCACTTTTGGTGAATCACATGGCGCCGGCATCGGAGCCGTCATTGATGGTTGCCCTGCCGGGTTGGTGATCGATGAAACCTTCATCCAGTCGGAAATGGCCCGACGCAAGCCCGGTCAATCAAAAATAACTACCCAACGCCAGGAAGCCGATCAGGTAAGTATACTCTCCGGGGTGTTTGACGGAAAGTCAACAGGCGCTCCCATTGCTCTCTTCATCCCTAATGAGGACGCAAGAAGCAAGGACTACAGTCATCTTGAGAATACATTTCGGCCGTCACATGCAGATTTCACCTATGAGGCAAAGTATGGCGTTCGTGATCATCGTGGTGGCGGACGTAGTTCTGCCCGGGAGACTGCAGCGCGCGTCGCCGCAGGTGCCGTAGCAAAGTTGTTTCTGATGGCTCAGGGTATTGATATCAAAGCCTACGTCTCGCAGGTTGGAGACATTCAGGCACCTCCGCATGGACAGCTTGATCTCTCTACAACAGAAGACAATATCGTTCGTTGCCCTGACTCAGCGACAGCAACAAAAATGATCACCTTGATTGACCAGGTGAGACTTGACCGGGACACGATTGGTGGCGCCATTACCTGTGTAATCAAAGGATCTCCCCCAGGACTTGGAGAACCGGTATTTGATAAGCTTCATGCCGAAATGGGCAAAGCCATGCTTAGCATCAACGCTGTCAAAGGCTTTGAATATGGCAGCGGCTTCAGCGGAATCAGGATGCGCGGATCAGAACACAATGACGCGATTATCAACAAGGACGGCGTCATTCGAACAGTGACGAACCACTCCGGTGGTGTACAGGGAGGAATAAGCAATGGCGAAGAGATTTACTTCAGGGTTGCCTTCAAACCAGTGGCTACCATCATGCAGGACCAGGCCAGTGTCGACAAAGAGGGAAACCCGGTGACGGTCACAGGCAAGGGAAGACATGATCCTTGTGTGGTGCCGAGAGCCGTGCCAATCGTGGAGGCCATGGCAGCACTGGTAATGGCTGATTTTGTATTGAGGGCGAGGACTTCAAGAATTCAATAATCTCTTCTCATGACCAGATTACAAAAGCAACTCTGCTGGCTGGTCGTTTTCAGTATTGCCATGGGCTTGCTGGAGACAGCCGTCGTCGTTTACCTGCGCGAGTTGTACTATCCTGAAGGTTTTCAATTTCCATTGGCACCAATGAACGTCAGTGTATTCACCACTGAATTACTGCGTGAAGCCGCAACACTGATCATGCTGTGGGGTGTTGCATACCTTGCCGGAAGTTCAGCTTATCAGCGATTTGCCTTTTTTCTCATCGCGTTTGCCGTTTGGGATATCTTCTATTATGTTTTTCTTAAAGTACTCCTCGATTGGCCCGAATCGCTGCTTACCTGGGATATACTCTTTCTTATACCAACGCCATGGGTAGGACCAGTACTTGCTCCTTGCCTCGCTTCTGTGACCATGGTTTTGCTGGCCATTGTCATCCTCCGTCATCATCACGTTCAGGGTTTTCACCTTAATCCTGTTGAATGGAGCTTGTTGGGGATTGGAAGCCTGGTGATGCTGGTATCATGGACCTGGGATTATCTTGTTCTTTTTGGAGCAGGCATCCCATCTCCCGAGCAATCGATCGCATTCTACGCAACCTATAAACCCCAGACATA
>JAEUUD010000100.1 GCA_016787625.1 Cyclobacteriaceae bacterium | reverse complement strand
TGGCACTGGACTTAATGCACCAAAAGGATATGATGTGCTGGTGGCTAAAAGGATTGCTGAACTCACTGGCTTTCCTTTTGTAACAGCGCCTAACAAGTTTGAAGCACTCGCTGCTCATGATGCCATGGTGGAATTGTCTGGCGCATTGAAGCGTGCCGCTGTTTCCTTCATGAAGATTGCCAACGATATACGGATGTTGAGTTCGGGTCCGAGGTCCGGCATTGGGGAGATCATCATTCCCGACAATGAACCGGGTTCATCGATCATGCCCGGTAAAGTAAACCCCACACAACCTGAAGCCATGACAATGGTTTGCGCTCAGATCATCGGAAACGATGTTGCTGTTTCAGTTGGTGGGTCCATGGGACATTTTGAGCTCAATGTTTTCAAGCCGGTGATGGCCGCCAATGTTCTTCAGTCAGCAAGGCTGCTGGGTGATGCTTGCGTTTCTTTCAATGACAAGTGTGCCGTGGGAATTGAACCCAACAAAGAGATCATCAAGCGTCACATGGAAAACTCACTCATGCTGGTGACTTCACTTAATACTCACATCGGCTATGAGAACGCGGCAAAGATTGCCAAGAAGGCGCACAAGGAGAACAAGACCTTGCGCGAAGCCGCTGTTGAATTGGGGTTGGTCACGTCTGCCCAGTTTGACGAATGGGTCCGCCCGGAGAAGATGGTATAGCCTCAGGGCCTCGTTTTTGAAGTTTTTTGACTACTTTTATCTATTAATTAAACCAAACTCCATGAAAACTAACGTGATCATTGTCTGCCTGGCTTTGATTTTTTCCGGCTCACAGGTTTTCGCCCAGCTTTCAAAGGCGGAGAAGAAAGAGTGGAAGAAAAAGGCCAAGCAATACGCAAAAGACCCGGCTACCCTGAAAGAAATGACGGAGGCCAAACAGACTGCTGACAACCAGGTGACAAAACTCACCGGAGACATGAAGCAGATGCAAAGTGCCATCAGTGACAAGAACGCCAAGATTGCTGAACTCGAAGATCAGATTTCGAGAATGCGCAGCGACCTCACGGCAGCAAACGCTGAACTCTCACAATTGAAGGCAAATCCAGTTATCAATCCGATGGATTTCTCCAAAGGTGTCGTGTTTAAGGTGCAGGTTGGCGCTTTCAAGAACAAAGACCTGTCCAAGTACTTTGACAACAATCCCAATTTTGGCGGAGAGGCTGCAGCGAAGGATTCTGCCGATCCACAAAGGATTACCATCGGTATCTTCCGTGACTACTGGGAGGCCGATACATTCAAGAAATACATGCGCGACATGGGCGTGAAAGATGCCTGGATTGTTCCTTACCGTGACGGTCAACGCGTGGAGATCAAGGATGTGATGGAAGGTGTTGTTCTTGATAAAAACGGAGAAGTCAAGAAACCGAAGAAATAGTCACATAAAAAAGACAAGCAAAAGCAGTGCATTCAAGGTGCACTGCTTTTTTGTTTTATAATTTTGGCCCATGAGCCGTCTCGCCGTTATCCTGATGATTTTATCCTTCGGCATTCAGGCCTTCGGGCAAGTGCGTCTCCATACGCTGGTCATCAAATCAAAAGAAGTGTATGAGCTCAAAGGAAGCGACATCCTGGTGGTTGATACGCTGATCATGATGGATTCCTCCACCCTCGTTTTAAACAAGTTGAAGAAAGACAACTTCATTCATGCCAAGAAAGTTGTTTTTTATCGCGGGAGCCTGATCGAAGGAAAGGGTGTCGCAGGTTTACCAGGAAGAAATGGTCGTGCAGGCACATCGTCTTCAAGTCCCTGCTCCGATGGCGGCAGTGGAACCAAAGGTACAGACGGAACGGATGGTGGCAGCGGGATTAACTTATTCATGTCCTTCAATGATATCGTTCTTCATGGCGTTCCCGTCATTGATGTGTCTGGTGGAGATGCCGGTGACGGGGGTGACGGAGGAACTGGCGGTGGTGGAGGTTCAGGGACGAGGCTATGCGTCGGGGGTAACGGCGGAAGTGGAGGGCCGGGATCTAACGGTGGCAATGGTGGAGGTGGTGGCGCTATCACTTTTCACGCAACAAGTATCCCTGAGCTGCGGTCCATGCTGGGTGAGCAAATCATCATCAAAAATTTTGGCGGCAATCTTGGTTACGCCGGCGATGGAGGCGGAGGCGGATTCGCCGGGCTCAATCCGACCGGTAAAAATTCTCTGGATGGAAAACCAGGCAAGAAAGGCCTCAAGGGAAAGAGCGGTGTTGCAGGAAAAACTGGTGCCATTCATTTTCAAAGCAAATGAACCGGCGGTGGATCTATAAGCCCATTCCGCCATCAGGTGACATTGATTTGTTAAGCAAAAGCATCAATGTCAATCCGACATTGGCTACGCTCCTTCTTCAAAGGAACATTCACTCGTTCGAAAATGCCAGGAAGTTTTTTAGGCCTTCTCTCGATGATCTTCATGATCCGTTCCTGATGTTGGGCATGAACGTTGCGGTGGAAAGAATTCAAGAGGCAATTTCAAAACGAGAAAAAATTCTTGTCTACGGCGATTACGACGTGGATGGAACAACGGCTGTCTCGCTGGTCTACAGTTATCTGAAGAGCTTCTATGAGGAAGTTGCGTACTATATTCCTGATCGGAGCTCAGAGGGTTACGGTGTTTCGCGTGCAGGTGTGCTTTGGGCCGAAGAAAACGGCTACTCCCTGATTATTGCTTTGGATCTGGGAATAAAGGCTTCCGATATGGTGGTGCTCGCCAATCACAAAGGGATAGACTTTATCATCTGCGACCACCACTTGCCTGACGACAAGATTCCTCGCGCCGTCGCTGTGCTGGACCCAAAGCAACCGGATTGTCAATACCCATTCAAAGAACTTAGCGGTTGTGGCATCGGCTTCAAATTGATGTGCGCGTATGCACGCAAGTATCGGCGTGAGGCAGAGGTCTTTGAATATCTTGACCTCGTTGTGGTCAGCATTGCATCGGACATTGTTCCGATCAATGATGAAAACAGGATCCTTGCCTTCTTCGGATTAAAGCAATTGAATGAAAACCCGAGGCCCGGCCTGAAGGCGTTAAAGGAAATTGCGGCTATTCGTAATGAACTGGATATTTCCGGCGTGGTGTTTACGCTTGGACCACGAATCAACGCTGCCGGACGCGTGGCCCACGCGCATGGGGCTGTGGAATTGCTCATATCAGGAACAGAAGAGGAGGCCAACACTTTCGCCGAGAAAATCAACCTCAAGAATGACTTGCGGAGGGAATTCGATGCTACCATCACCGAGGAGGCATTGACCATGATTTCCTCCGATACAAAAAAGCAAAATGCCAAAACCACCGTTCTTTTTAAAAACACCTGGCATAAAGGTGTTATTGGCATAGTTGCTGCTAGGTGTATTGAACGGTATTACCGGCCAACGGTAATCCTCACGGAAAGCAATGATAAAATCACGGGATCGGCGCGCAGTGTCAATGGTTTTGATCTCTATCAGGCCATTTCACAGTGCAGTGACTTATTGGAAAAATTTGGCGGACACAAGTACGCAGCTGGTCTTACCCTCAGCCCAGCCAACCTGCCCGCATTTGAACAGCGCTTTGAAGAAGTTGTTGCTGCATCCATCACCGATGAGATGCTCACACCCGTCATCGACATTGATTTACCCATATCATTCGATATGCTGACGCCCAAGTTCATCTCCATCCTGAAGCAAATGGCCCCATTCGGACCGGAAAACCAAAGACCGGTGTTTGAAGCCCGCGGCGTCTCCGTATTGAATTCACTTTCTACATTTAAGGACAGGCATGTTAGGTTTCTGGCGGCTCAGGCGGGAAACGATTCCTTTTTCAATGCGGTTGGATTTGACCAAATTGAACATCATGAACGGCTCGTGTCCGGTGATTCCTTCCGCATGGCCTTTACCGTGGAAGAAAACTCTTTTAACGGAACGACCACCGTTCAACTTCGGTTGAAAGACATAAAATTTGATGACGAATGATTCTACGAGCTGAAAATCTCTTAAAGAAATACAAGAAGCGAACAGTCGTCAACAACGTCTCTGTAAGGGTCGAGCAAGGTGAAATTGTTGGACTTCTCGGTCCCAATGGTGCCGGGAAGACAACAAGCTTCTATATGATTGTTGGACTCATCAAGCCCAACGGCGGAGAAATTTTTCTTGATGATCAGAATATCACACAACTCCCGATGTACAAGCGGGCAAAACTTGGCATCGGCTACCTGGCTCAGGAGGCATCCGTCTTTCGTGGACTGACGGTGGAAGAGAATATTCTGGCACCACTGGAAATGCGGGAAATTTCCAAGGCAGACCGGAAAGAGAAAGTAGAAAGTCTTCTTGAAGAATTCAGTCTCACCCACGTCCGCAAGAGTCTCGGTATGGTCCTCTCCGGTGGCGAGCGCCGTCGAACCGAAATTGCGCGGGCCCTGGCAGTCGATCCTCACTTTGTACTGCTTGATGAACCCTTTGCTGGCGTTGATCCAATCGCCGTAGAAGAAATCCAGTCCATTGTTTCAAAGCTCAAGAAGAAAAATATCGGTATCCTCATCACCGATCATAACGTAGACGAGACGCTCACCATCACCGACCGTGCGTATCTAATGGTTGATGGAAAATTGTTTAAACAGGGTTCAGCAGAAGATCTTGCTAATGACCCCATGGTGCGCAAAGTGTATCTTGGTCAGAACTTTCAACTCAGGAGACCAAAATCCACCGAACCTACAATTTGAGTTGATCTTTGTGATCAATAGGAATCCTGACTGGAAATCCCCCCACGGTAATCTTTAGTTTGCCTACAAACTGAATCTCATACTTCTTACCGCCGAACATACTGAGAAAAGTATCAAGCAAACCTGTTTCCTTTAGCTGGAGACGAACTTCAAGCGGGATGGAAAATTCGGCGTTGCCCTTGATCAGTGCATTGAGTTTCTGGTCAATGTTTGCCGCTGGCTGTCCGTTGAGAAGGATGTTAAGATCAATCTCCTTGAGTCGTAATGAGCCCTTGTTGGGGTTGAAAAGTATCGCGTTGGCCTTCAGTACGGGCTTGCCGTCATTTCCCGTCGTCAGGCTAAGGAGTTGAACCTGGCGCAATACCACAGGCTCCTTGGGTGCGCAGCCAACAACGCAAATCATGATGATCAAAAGAAGAGGAAGATTTCTCATGCGGGAAAATTCGAGGCACAATGTTACAATATTCTACTTTTGTTCTTTCGCATGAGCGCATTGAACCAGCGTGTTTTTGAACAAATCGCAGATGGACTTGCCGACCGGGGGTACTCGGTCGTTGATGGGTTCCTCACGTCAACGGAAGTTGATCAAATTCTTCAGTCAGACGAATTCGAAAAAAATAAGTTACACTTTCGCAAGGCAGCAGTTGGCAAGACAGATAAACAAATTAATGAGGGTATCCGTGGAGACTATATTCAATGGATTGATCCGGCTACTGCATCGCCAGGTGAATCGGCCTACCTGCATCGCCTGCGTGAATTGATCGCTTACCTCAACCAAAATCTGTTCCTCAGCTTGAAGGGCATTGACTTGCATCGAACGGTATACCCCATCGGAGCCAAATACCAACGGCACCTTGATCAGTTTCATCACGACGATCACCGGAAACTGTCAGTGATCTGCTACCTCAACAAGGCGTGGAAAGAACAAGAAGGTGGTCAGCTTCGTCTGTATCACACGAGCGGGCCACTTGATGTACTGCCTGAAGCGGGGACCCTGGTTTGCTTCCGAAGCGATCAACTGGAACACGAGGTGCTTCCTGCGAAACGGGAGCGCTACAGCCTGACGGGTTGGATTACGGATCGATCATATTAATATTGATGGACTTCTCCATAAATTTCTGATAACCTACAATAACAAAAGATGAAAAATGCAGGTGTAAAGTTCTTGTTGTCGCTGGCTGTCTGTCTTCATTCAACAATGGGTGTCGGACAAATATACCCGGCCCCCGTGGCTGGTGATTTTGTCATCAAGGATTTTGAGTTTAAGAGCGGCGAGCGATTGCCCGAGCTTAAGATTCATTATGTGACAATAGGACAACCCGTGAAGAATAGCCAGGGGATGGTAATCAATGCCGTCCTTGTCCTCCATGGCACCGGCGGGAACCATTCGAGCCTTTTAAGACCATCGTTTGCCGATGTTCTCTTCAAGAAAGGCGGCTTACTGGATGGAGAAAAGTATTACATCATCATTCCGGATGTACTTGGTCACGGCGAATCCAGCAAACCCAGTGATGGACTGCACGCAAAGTTTCCACATTACGCTTATCGTGACATGGTGACGACACAATATCGGCTGCTGACCGAAAAGCTTGGTGTCCATCACCTGCGACTGGTGATGGGAACATCCATGGGCGGGATGCACAGTTGGCTCTGGAGTGAAATGTATCCGGACTTTATGGACGCAGCGATGCCACTGGCGAGTCTGCCGATTGAAATTTCAGGACGCAATCGATTCTTCCGACGCATGATTATCGATCCCATTCGCAACGACCCGGATTGGCAGAATGGTGAATACAAGGCCCAGCCTGTGAGGGGTCTCACGACGGCGATCTATACGTTGATGATGATGGGCAGCGCACCTCTTCAAATGCAAAAGCAGGGACCGAGCAAGGATGCGGCTGACCAGTTGTTTGACACGCAAGTCAAGTTGAGACTCGCTGCAACTGACGCCAATGATTTGCTCTACCAGGTTGACGCCTCACGCGATTACAATCCGCAGCCTGATCTGGAAAAAATACAAACTCATCTGCTGGCCATCAATTCAGCCGATGATGCTGTCAATCCACCCGAGCTTCATATTATCGAAAGGGAAATCACGCGGGTCAAGCACGGTCGTTTTATTCTACTTCCGATTACAGATGACACGCGCGGACATGGAACACATACAGTTGCTGTCATTTGGCAGAACCACCTTGCTGAATTGCTGACAGTCAGCGAACCAAAAAAATAGAGCTATTTCGGAAACGCTGATTTGTCAAAGCCAGGCAGCAGGCTCAGGGCATTCTTGTAGTAAATCTTCTTAAGTATTTCATCGGGAAGTCCAATGCCATACATCCGCCAGAAGGCGTGGTATCGCTTGTGATATGGGAAGTAATCATCCTCCGTTTCAAGCACACGGAAATACGTTTCATATTCATTGGGAACCCAACTGTCCTTACCAAACAAGACACGGTCCTGATACTTCGTCAAGAAAGCCTTGGAGGCGCGCGGCTGTCTTCCAAGCTCAGCGATAACTGCGCCAATTTCGGTGTACATATTGGGGAATTGATCCATGAGTTGACTTAACTTCTTAAGATCGCTGCCATACCAGCCAAGGTGTGCGTTGATGAACTTTGTCTTCGGATGTTTTCTGAAAAGATTATGCTGTTGTGCGATTACTGTCTCCCAGGATATGGTGTCTTTATCATGTCTCCTTCCGGGATACAGCTTGAGCTCAAGCCAACGTTCATTGAGGCTGTCGATGGGCTGCCAGAATTGTTTCGGATCAGCCGAATGAATCAACACAGGAATTCCCAGCTCACCACACTTCTTCCAAACCGGATCAATGCGGGGGTCATCAATCGGAATAACCTTCCCGGATTTGTCTTTTGAAAAAAGCCCGAGGCTCTTGTAAATTTTCAATCCCATGGCACCCCGACGGACATCATCCTCCACCTGCTTGGCCGTGCGGGCTGCCCATTCAGGATTGTCAATGTCTGTGAAATCGACATTGGTAAACAACACAAATCTGTTTGGGTACTGCTTCTTGATGTTCTCTATCGATTTTTCCAGGTGATCCCCTGAACTTCTGAATCCCCTTCCGCTCAGGTTAACCATGACGCCCATGTTGAGCTTGTCCATTTCGCGAATGAGGCCGCTCAGGTCGGCAGAGTTCATGTTGCCCTGGTGATTGTGAATGTCGATGAACGGGAACTTTGCCCTGGTCAGACGGTGCTCGTCAGACACGAGTGTGGATGGGGGATTATACCCCTCAAAATCCATTTTCATCTTCAGCGGAGTGCCATCCTGGGCCGCCGCTATAGTGGCCGCGAAGGCCAAACTGAGTGTCCAAATTGTTTTCATGTGCCTCAAAAACGAAAGAAACGGAAAATCTCATTTGATGTTGTGGGCATTTATTCGAACGGCTCAAGACATGGAGCATCCAGCCATTAAACCATCCTCCAATTGTGTTGTCAAAGCAACAAATCCATGATGATTGAAAAAGCTATTCACGTTCTCCGTCTTTGTCATACTGGTAATCCTCGCACTTGTTGCCAGGAGTACTGCAGGTGCCCCTTACTAGGTCGCGTCATCAACGGGTATAGGTGATGGACCGCTGGTCAATATTGGGTGTGGTGTTTTGTTGACCGAAAGGGCGGGTGGTTCCGCCCTTTCATTTTCACATTGCAGCTTCAGGCCTTCATACTCTTCATTACTGGTGGATTCTTTTTTAACTTGCTTCCAATCCATCGTCAATGAGAAAAACACCTCTTCTTGTACTGGCATTGTTCCTGGCGACAACCATGATCACTTTCGGTCAGGACCCTTTGGATGGCGCCCGAAAGAAAATGAGTGCTAAAGATTTTGTCGGGGCCAGGAATGATTTGACCAGGGTTCTTGAAGCTAATCCAAAAAACAAGACAGCCGCGAGTCTTCGTGGTCAATGCAGGCTTCAGTCAGGAGACCTTTATGGTGCAATTACTGACTTCACCATTGCTCTTGAGGTGGACTCTCTTTACGGAGAGGCCTACAATTTCCGTGGGGAAGCCAAGATCAAACTTGGTGATGATGAAAGTGCCCTTGACGATCTCAACGACGCGATTCGCCTTAACCCAAAATATACCGAAGCATATACCAACAGAGGTTTTGCCAAGTACAACATGGAGGACCTTCAGGGCTCCTATTTTGACTTTTCAAAAGCGCTTGAGCTGGGGCCTGTTGATGCAGACAAGTATTTCAACCGTGGCGTTGTCAAAGCTGAACTTGGAGAATTCGTAAGCGCCATTGATGATTACTCAAAAGCCATCGATCTGGACAAGCAGGATCCAAGCCTTTACAACTATCGCGGTGTGGCCTATTACCAGACGCTGAATTTTGACAATGCCATTGCGGATTACGATCAGGCCATCAAGCTCGATGATAAAGATCCACTCAAATACGAAAATCGCGCGTTGGCCAAGAGTGCCAAAGAAGATTTCAAAGGAGCATTGGGAGACTACGACAAGGCCATAGAATTGAACAACGAAGACTCTGAAACACTCAACCTGCGAGGCGTGCTCAAGCATAACCTGCAGGATCATGATGGGGCGATTGCCGACTATACCAAAGCCATTGAATTGGATGACAGCAACCCTGCCTACTATGACAATCGTGCGTTGAGCAAAACAGAGAAAGGAGATTTGGTGGGCGCCGTGGCGGATTACACCTCATCGATTGATTTGTACCCAAGCGACCCCGAGACTTTTTTTCAGAGAGGACTTGTCAAGCTTCGCATGAATAACAACTACGATGCCTGCCTCGACTTCCGCAAAGCCGATGAACTTGGTTCACCTGATGCCAAGGCAACAATCAAGAAGAGCTGCAAGTAGCGCTATTTCTTCAGGACAAGAGTTCCTGCAATCATATCATGGAGCGCTTGTTTCTTTTCTGTAAAGCCGGCCATGATATAGCCAATCAGCATGGTAAAGTTGGAAATGATCTTGCAGATATTCCGAAGAAAAGCCTTCGTGAAATCAAGTTTCTCACCATTCATATCAGTCACTTTCATGCCCAAAGCCATCTTACCAAGGGTAGCCTGGTGTTTTGATGACTCCATCAATGAAAAGTAGAGCAGCTGAAGGATGTTGGCCAATATCCAGTAAGCGGTCATCCCTGCTGCAAAGACCGCGATCATTGCAGCCAAATCCCCGGAGCCTTCGGAATCCATGTCAGACATGGTGTTGAAAAACCCCAATCCCATCGCTGTGAGCAGTGGGATAAAGACGATACTCTGCACAAAAGCAATGATACAGTAGTCGATGATGAGTGAACCAAATCGATACCAGAATCCGGCATATTGGTTGTTCATAGTGAATAGGTTTGGTGGAGAACGAATATACCTAAACATGAACGGTGAATCAAGTCACAAAACAATCGCTACTTTTACAAGGAACCGCTATTCATGCACCCCCAGCTTGTACATCTTGTTGACCGCATCGAAAGTCAACGCGAAGCCATACTCAGCTCGTTCCAATCCATGACCCCAGAGCAATTCAACAGAACTCCATCAACAGGAAAATGGTCTGCGGCGGAAATCCTGAGTCATATCATCGCTGCTGAAAAACTGTCGGTGATGTACATGCAAAAGAAAGTTCAAGGCATTCGTCAGGCAAAGTCGAGCGGGTTATGGGAGGAAATCAAAATCACCATCCTTGTTATTTCACAACGCCTGCCCG